>JBEKSO010000196.1:0-7767 GCA_049516935.1 Thermoguttaceae bacterium | reverse complement strand
ATGAAGAGCAAAGTATCAAGCTTAAAGTTGCCTATTCCGGACGAATGGCTTGAAGGCGTGGACGAAGTCGAGATTCGCCGGGAAAAAGACGCCATTGTCATCATTCCCGTGCGTGAGGAAGATCCGATCCATACCCTGGGGAGTCAACCGGTCAGCTTGGGATTGACTGACGCTTCAACCAACCATGACGCCTATCTTTAAAATTCATGCAAAAAATTTTATCAACAAGGCTATGACTTTTGATAGACACTTCGATCAAGCGGGCTTCAGGACGATTCCCAGCTAACATTGTGGGCATTGCCCACCCAATGTTTTTGTTATCTGAACCCTGAACCCCGAATCCTGAACCCTTATTCCCATGAAATCTCACACCGAATATTTGACATTCAACGTCCCGAAACGCATGGACTTCGTGAACATCACCAATCGCCTTGAGGATGCGGTGGCTAAAAGCGGAGTTAAGGAAGGGCTGCTGCTGTGCAATGCCATGCACATCACGGCCTCGGTGTTTATTAACGACGACGAGCCGGGCCTGCACGAAGATTACAAGGCCTGGCTGGAAAAACTGGCCCCTTACGACCCGTCGCCGCAAACATACCACCACAATCGCACCGGCGAAGACAACGGCGACGCCCATCACAAGCGGCAAATCATGGGCCGCGAAGTGGTAATCGCTATTACCAAGGGCAAACTCGATTTTGGACCCTGGGAACAGGTTTTTTACGGCGAGTTCGACGGCCGCCGGGCAAAACGCGTGCTGGTAAAGATCATCGGGGAGTAGCGGACAGTGGACAGTGGATAGTGGGCAGAATTATGGATGATTGAGGATGCTAGTCAAATGAAAAAAGAGATTGATTCAATCCAAGCTACTTATTTTATCCATTTTAAATAACAATCCCCCCCTGCACACCGTCCAATTTCCCCTAACCACTCTCCACCATTATTTACTCTATGGCAGGCTGGAAATTCTTGCTAGAATCTGCGGCCGGTTGGATGGGTTTTAGGGGTCGGACGTCTCCGACCGCGAACTAACAACTTGTCATCTGAAAAATCCGATTGGAATAAGGAATCAATTCCATATATTTTGGGAGGAACCCAATGGCTCGTCGACTTAGCTGGGCAACAGCAGTTTTTTTCTGGTTGACCGCAAGTTCGCTTTGGGCGCAAGCGCAGACCGAAACTTGGCCCAGGCCCAATCCCATTCGTCCACCCGATACGGCGTCCGGGCCGGATCAGCCTGTAAATCCGCAGCTTCCCACGATCGAGCGCCGCGCGGCGCCGGATGCAGCCCGTCAATACTCGCCGCAGGGCCAGGTGGGCAACCAGTCGCAGCCGCTTTTGCCTAAAGAGCGGGCGGCGTTTCCGCTGCCGCAACAAAACGCCGCCGCGCAACCGCCGCCTCCCCCGCCTTTTACGCTTACGCCGCAGGAAGAGGCCCAGTTAGATCGCGTGCTAAAGGCCTGGGAGCAGAAAAGCAAGGATATAAAAACCTTCGATGCCAGCTTCAAGCGCTGGGAATACGATCCCGTGTTCCCCAAGCCAAATGCCGATCCAAAAGCCGCGGTAAACGTCGATACAGGCATACTGAAGTACGCCGCTCCGGACAAAGGGGTCTTTCGCGTATTGTCTACCGAAGGACCGGACGGCAAACTTGCGCCCATCGAAGAAGACCGGGCTGACCACTGGATTTGCGACGGCAAGTCGGTTTACCAGTATTTACCCAAGCAGAAGCAGTTGGTGGAACACAAATTGCCGCCGGAAATGCAGGGCAAGGCCATTGTCGACGGTCCGTTGCCGTTTCTATTCGGCGCCGAAGCGCAGAAGCTTCGCCAACGATATTGGATCCACATAGTGGCACCGCCGCCGGGCGTTCAAAATGTGATTTGCCTTGAGGCTTACCCTCGCTACCAACAGGATGCCGCCAATTTCCGCACGGCGACTTTGAGGTTGAACGTTCCCGACATGACGCCCAATTGCCTGGAAATTTATCAGCCCAACGGCAAGAGTCATACCTCTTATGCATTCTTTGAGGTTGTGATCAACGATCCGTTGCAATTTTGGAAGGGCAATCCTTTCCAGGCCTACACGCCGCGAGGTTGGGAAAAGATCATCGACGACGCCGCCACGCAGCAAGCCGGCCGGCCCGGCGGCAAATCGCGATAGACATCATATCTTTGAGGAGGACAGGCATGCTTGCCTGTATTTCTGGGTTTGTAAGAAATTTGTGTTAGTTGGTGGCACGGGCTTCCAGCCCGTGAAGAAACACGGCCAAGATGGCCCTGCCACTTAGGCACTGACACCAAAATCCGTTCAGTCCTGTCTTTCTTGCCTGTCTTTTTCCGGCCAAACAAGAATGTCCGGCCTCTCGTTTTAGTTGGCTTGTTTATTAAGAATCCTCAATCATATTTGCCCACCGCCCACTGTCCACTGCCCACCGACCACTGACTCCTGCCCCTTATTTGACGCAGGGTGACCATACCTTATAATCTAAAGGATAATGTATTTCAGGCTGATTGAAACAATGATCCGAGCAAACATGGAAACCGATCTATTTCGGCGGCGCCGCCCGGTTATGGCCCTGGCAGCGCTTGTAGGCGTGCTGTTTATTAGTTTCCCGGGCGATCTTTTCGCCGCCAACGAAGGCCCTCCCGGCAAACAAATCCAGCCGGCAGCCTCGTCCGAGGTCCCCAAACAACTCGCTTTTTCCATCCGCCTGCCGCTGCCCATTACAGATCAGGCCGCCAACCGCGTAAAGCAGTTTGTGAGCAAGGCCCTGGAAAAGGCCCAATCGCAAAACGTCAAACCCTACTTGATCTTCGAGTTTTTTATTCCGCCGGGCCAGGAAAATTTCGCCAAAACGAGCAACTTCGGGGCCTGCTACGAATTGGCCAACTACTTGACCGGCGAGGAGCTGAACGCCGCCAAGACCGTGGCCTATTTGCCCCAATCCATCCAAGGCCACGCCATATTGGCGGTCATGGCCTGCGACGACATTATCATGGCCCCGGACGCCTCTATCGGACCGGCGGGCGTGGACAAGAGCCAAATCAGCGAAACAGTCCGCGCCGCATATCGCGAAATTGCCGGCCGGCGCCGCAAATTGACCGTGCCCTTGGCCCTTGGGCTGTTGGATCCGTCGCTGGAAATTCTATCCGTGCAGACCGAGGTCGGCGCCGAATACGTTACGCCCGAAGGTCTGAAGGAACTGAAAAAAACGCAAGCCGCCGCGGCCCCGGAAGTTTTCAAGCCGGCCGGCGAACCCTTGCAGTTGACCGGCAAAAAAGCCCGCGATCTGGGATTCGTCACATATCTTGCAGCCAACCGCCGCGAACTTGTCCAGGCCTTGGACCTGCCGCCGCTATCGATCGAAGACGATCCCTCGCTGGAAAATCCCTGGAAGGCGGTGCGCATCGACCTCAAAGGACCGGTAACCAGCGACAAGGTCCGGCAGGTGCAAAAAATGATCCAAGATCAAACCAGCCTGCACGACGTAAATTTCATCTGCCTGTGGATTGAAAGTCAGGGCGGGTCCCCGGCCGACACCGGAGTACTGGTGAATTTTTTGCTCAGCCTTAATCCCAGCCAGGCCCGCACCGTGGCCTACATACCCAAGGAGGCCCGATCCGACGCCGCCTTGATCGCCTTGGCCTGCGACCAGGTGGTAATGCATCCCAAGGCAATTCTTGGCGGGCCGGGTGCTTTGGAAATAACGAAAGACGATGTTGCCCTGTTACGCCAGCTAATCCGCCAGACGCTGGCCCCGCACAAAGGCCGATCTTGGTCGCTTATGGCCGCGCTTATCGATCCTGATCTGGAAGTCTATCAATGCACGCGCCTGGGCGAGGTGGATTATTTTTCCTCCGAAGAACTTGCCCAAGAGCCCAATCCGGCCCAATGGGAAAAAGGCCCGAAAATCTCCTTGCACAATGTGCCTCTGAAACTGGACGGAAATCAAGCCCTGCAAATGCGCCTGGCAAACGCCCTGGCGGCGAATTTCGGCGAGTTCAAACAATATTACGGACTGGAAAACGAGCCCGCCTTGGTCGAGCCCGGCTGGGCCGATCAGTTCGTCGAGGCCCTGGGCTCCCGTGGCGTGGCTATTCTGCTTTTATTCATCGGCGCGGCCGGGCTGTACTTCGAGTTTCACACCCCGGGGCTGGGCCTGGGCGCATTCGTGGCCTTGATCTGTTTCGTGCTCTTTTTTTGGAGCCAATTCCTCAACGGGGCCCCGGGCTGGCTCATCTCGATCTTGTTCCTATCCGGCGTGGCCTGCATTCTATTGGAAATTTTCGTGATCCCGGGCTTCGGCATCTTCGGACTGGGCGGCGGAATAATGGTGATTCTTTCCCTGGTCCTGGCCAGTCAAATCCTGGTAATGCCCCGCAGTTCCCAGCAAATGGCCGAAATGCAGCGATCGTTGCTCATAATCGGCGGGGCGACCGCTGCCCTGTTCGCCGTGGCCCTCTTGAGCCGTAAATGGCTGCCCCATGCCCCGATTCTCAGCCACATGATCCTATCTCCGCCCGAGGCTGAGGAGCGCGAAACCATTAGCCGGCGCGAGCTTCTCGTCGATCTGCACGGACTGATAGGCACGCAAGGCGTAACCTCCACGCCGCTGGTGCCCGCCGGCAAGGCCCGCTTCGGCGACGCCGTGTTCGACGTGATCGCCGACGGCGACATGATCGACCCGGGCAAAACCGTGGAAGTGGTCGAAGTCCGCGGCAACCGCGTGGTGGTGCGGGAAATTGTTTCTTAGAAATAATCAACACGGAGGCACGGAGGACGCGGAGGGCAGATAAATATTTCTCGCCAAGCCGCAAAGACGCAAAAAAACAGAATATTATTTAACCGTAAAAAATCGAAAGCACGAAAGTTCGAAAACAGATGTTCAAAAAATTTCGTGTTTTCGCCCTTTCGTCCTTTCGTGTTGAAATTCAAAACCGACCTTTGTGTCTTTGCGCCTTTGCGAGAAATGATATTTCCCGCTTATTTATTTTTTTCGTCTTCCTCTCTAGTCTTCTTCTGTTCCGCCGATTCGGCCGAGATATTTTTATCCGATTGTCTTACTTCCGCTTGTTCCTCTTTTTTCGGCTCGCTCCTTTGCAGTTCAAGCAGCGTTACGCCCGAGCCGGGCGCGGATTCGAACTTATCCGGCGTCAAAGTCCCTACGCGGAAAGCAACCCATAATCGCTCGCCATCGAATTTGTAGATGCCTGAAGATGTTTCCCTATTTGGCGATCCTCGCCCATTTAAAGGATTGGGATATAATTTAATCGTTTTTGGATTCTTGTCCGGATCAAGGATATATCTATAGTTATCCGAATTTACACGCTGATTATTCATGTAGTATGTATTGCATAAATAGTCTGAAAAGTAAAAATTATTACGGTTATTCGGCCCCGTTTCGAGGGCAAAGGCCTTGCCGTCATCCATTTGATTGATAATGTCCCATTTGCCTTGGATCGCTTTTTCATCGGCCGATGGATGATATCGCTCAAGCGTTATTATCATATTTTCCGAACCGGGCTGAACCGCAAAATCTTTGGGCCGCTGATCGGCGTTCAACGAAGATATGTAATTTACAAGGCTGATTTTTAATCGTTCCGGATCTTTTTCATATATTTTATATATGCCTAGAGCAGTTAAGTCCTCTTTGTTTGCAGTTGCCGTGTTTATTACTCTGGAAAAATCGGTGAACCTTGATCTATAAAGATCGATTGTTTTCGGTGACGTGGTAGGATCGACGCGATAAAAGCACGCGCCAAATATCCAGTTTTGGAAATCAAGGATTTCCATGCCATTTTGTCTGAAAAAGAACTGATCATTTTGAAAAAGTGGAAATACTCTTGGATTTGTACCCGATCCGCCAACAACAGATGTGTATAAAACAAATGGCAAATCCTTTTCTTTCTCGATATTCACCACCTTCCAACGGCCTTGCAGCGTCTTCAACTCCACCGCGGGACTGACAGTCGGCGCTGGAGACAATTTTTGGCCATCGGCTTTCTTTTCGGTGTTTGTAGACAAATCGATCCCCCGCACCGTCGGCGGAAGCCCCGGCAAAACCGGCACTAATGACGTGTCTGGTATGCCCGGCAGCAACGTCCCTTGCGTAGGCTGCAATAGCGGAGGTGCAAGGGTAACATTTACATCCGACGTTTTTACTCCCCGTCCGGATGATGTTTTAGATGCATTCGCCTTTTGTATTGTCTCATTTTCTTTTGGTGTTGGTTTTCGTTCTTTCCGCCACCCTCCCAGGGTGATCGAGACTTCAGGCTGGCGTAGAATTTGCGTAAGCTGTTTGGTTACCGTTTTTTCAGCCTCTTCGAAAGTCTGCCCTTTGAGGTTCACTCGCCCATAAGCCGGACCGAGCGATACTTGCCCGTCGGGCTCCACAAGGTACGGGCCGTGTATCGGTTGATCCGGTATTATTCCAACGGCCCAGATATCCAAGATGTCGCCGGGAGCGATGCGATGCTCCACAGGCGGCGCTTGCGGTTTTGAACGATCGACCCAACCCGCCAACGTGACCGATACTTCAGGTTGACGCAAAACCTGCTGCAAATTTTTAGCAATCACCCCTTCGGCCTCGACCAACGATAATCCCTTTACGCTGACCCGCCCATACGCCGGTCCCAGAGCGACTGACCCCGCCGGCTCGACGACATAAATGCCGTCGATAGGATCATCCGGAATCGTCCCCACGGCACGAATTACCAGCGAATCGCCCGGCATAATCGTGTAAGGCTCCGGCGGGACCGCCGCCTTGCCGTCGGACGTGGATAAATCGATATGGTTAAAATTCTTTTTTCTGTCTAAAGTGAGCATGATCTGTGGACTATGAAAAATATTTCCCACGTGTTGTCCGATCGATTGTATCGCCTCATCCAAAGATAGCCCTTTGACTTTAATGGGTCTAAGGTTTTTAAAATGTCTAAAAATGGTCTTCTCTTCATCGCCCATCTCTTGTATTTCAGCGTGACTAAGATCGAGCATCCCTGACTGATCGACTTCCAAATTGCCGTCGATAAAACCCATTATGAACGGGTCTTTTAACGTAATATAGAGAACATCACCCGGGGCAATTTTGTAGGCCCCCGCCCCAATTGTTTCTTTGTTTTCGCCTGCGCTTAAATCGACCGTGACATCGCCCTTATCATTCACGTTGACATTGCTTCCTTCGGGAGCTTCAATGGTGGTTGTTTTTCCGTCCTTTTTGAATGACACCAAAATGCCGAAACTGTAGCCAAGTCCGAAACCTAATGCAAACAGCAGCAGTCCAATGATGGCGAGGATAGATGGCCGGCGGCGGGATGGCTTTGCTGCTGGAAGGTTTGAACCATCGACTCGCTCAGCCCTCACCCTAGCCCTATCCCGGAGGGAGAAGGAACTTTCGGTTTCTGCCTTCTCGGCTCGAACCAACAACTCCGGGAGCGTGGCATCGGCGCAAAACGGCGTTAAGGCCTCGATCACGTCGGCCGGTTGGGCGAATCTATCGGCTGGGTTTTTGGCCAGCATTTTTACCAGGATGGCCGCTAATTCCCCGGGAATTTCGGGCAAGAGATTTTCTATCGGCGGAGCAGAATGCTGCACGTGGGCTGTCATCTTCTCGAACGTGCCTTTGTATTGGCTGCCTTCGAACGGCGCGCTGCCGGCCAGGAGTTTATAAAGCGTGCAGCCCAGACTGTAGATGTCGGCGCAGATATCGACCGCATGGCTGTCGGAGGCCTGCTCCGGGGCCATGTAATCGGCCGTGCCCATGGCCTG
>JBEKSO010000195.1:0-7769 GCA_049516935.1 Thermoguttaceae bacterium | reverse complement strand
ATGTCTTCTTAATGGCGTCCTTGATCTGGGTACTCGCCTCGTCCGAGGGAATCACGTTGGCCAGCTTAAAAAAGCAAGTCTGCATGATGGTGTTGATACGCACGCCCATTTGCACGTCCCGGGCCACGCGAAAGGCATCGACCACGTAGAATTTCATCTTTTTGTCGATGATCTGTTTTTGCACCTCGGCGGGTAGATGATTCCACACTTCGTCCGGGCCGTATGGGCTGTTCAATAGGAACGTGGCCCCGGGATCGGCCATCGACAGCATGTCGATGCGTTCGAGGAAGTGAAACTGGTGGCAGGCCACGAAGTTCGCCCTGTGAACCAGGTACGAACCCTTGATCGGCCTCGGGCTGAATCGCACGTGCGAGGTGGTCACCGAGCCGGCCTTGCGCGAGTCGTATACAAAATAGCCTTGCGCGTGTAGCGGGGTGTTTTCGCCCACGATCTTCACCGAGTTGCGGTTGGCGCTTACAGTGCCGTCGCTGCCCAGGCCGAAAAACACCGCCCGGGTAATGTCGTCGGTCTCGGTCGAGAAATTTGGATCGTAATCCAGGCTCAGGTGCGTAACGTCGTCGTTGATGCCCGTGGTAAAGTGCTTTTTCGGCTGGGACTTTTTCAGTTCATTGAAAACGCCGGCGGCCATTGCCGGGGTGAATTCCTTGGACGACAGGCCGTAGCGCCCGCCGATAACTTGTGGCATCGAGCCGTTGCCTGATCGGCCGGCCCAGCATTCGGCCAGCGCGGTGATCACGTCCTGGTACAGCGGTTCGCCGGCAGCGCCGGGTTCCTTGGTGCGATCCAAAACGGCGATCTTCTTGGTCGTCTTGGGCAAACAGGCCGCAAACGCGGCGGAATCCCAGGGACGGAAAAGCCGCACCTTAAGAACACCCACCATTTCGCCCTGCGAAACCAGTTTCTCCACCGTCTCTTCAACAACTCCGATGCCCGAGCCCATGACAACGATTACCCGCTCGGCATCGGCCGCGCCGGTGTAATCGAACAGGTGATATTGCCGGCCGACGAGCTTGGCGAACTTGTCCATGTGCTTTTGCACGATGCCCGCTGCCGCATCGTAAAACGGATTGCAGGTTTCGCGGGCCTGGAAAAATACGTCGGGATTTTGGGCCGTGCCGCGGAGCTTGGGACGCTCGGGCGAAAGCGCCCGGTTGCGATGAGCGGCGATCAGATCCATGTCGATCATCGCCTTTACGTCGTCCTCGGTCAGTTGCTCGATCTTGTTCACTTCGTGCGATATGCGGAACCCGTCGTAGAAGTGTATGAAAGGCACGCGGGCTTCGAGCGTTGCGCCGTGGGCGATCAGGGCCATGTCTTGGGCCTCTTGCACCGAGGCCGAGGAAAGCATCCCCCAGCCGGTCGTACGGCAGGCCATCACGTCGCCATGGTCGCCGAAAATCGAAAGCGCGTGCGTGGCCACCGTCCGGGCGGTGACGTGAAACACCGTGGGCGTTAATTCCCCGGCGATCTTGAACATGTTGGGAATCATCAACAACAAACCCTGCGAGGCGGTGAAAGTCGTCGTCAGGGCCCCGGCCTGAAGCGCGCCGTGAACGGCCCCGGCCGCCCCGGCCTCGCTTTGCATTTCCACCACGTCGGGTACGGTGCCGAAGATGTTTTTCCGTCCGGCCGCCGCCCAGGCGTCGGGCATCTCGCCCAGATTGGATGATGGAGTGATCGGATATATGGCCATCACCTCGTTGCACAGGTGGGCAATATTGGCCGTCGCTTCATTGCCATCGACGGTCACGAAGCGTCGTTTATCCACGAGAAGTCTCCTCAATTTGAAAGTTTTATGTTGTAAGTTTTCAGTTGTTAGTTTATGTGTTTAGCCGCGACCGGGCACCAACGGCCCCCGTTGGTCGGGGAGCGTCTAAGAAGCGGTAAACAGTGAATCCTTAATGGCAGGCAATAGGCGGCAGACGGTGCAAATAATTAACAAATTTCCGATTCTCATCATCCGCGATGGGTAGAATCTAGTAAGATACTGCTTTGGCGGGCGTCCCGCAAGAACCGCCGACTGGGGGAGGGGCAAAGGCCTATTTAATGTGGTCGGAAACTGGTTGTAATGGAGTAGCGGGTAAGAAAATGCATTTGCGGAAGAAATATTATGGAGACGGACACAACGGGTAGGGTGCTGGTCGAAGCAATGTTGGAAAGTTTGAAAGATCTCTGGGCTTTGGAACAAGGATTAATTAAACCCGATCAGGTACGAAGAATTATCGTGCCTGATGCCTTGGTTGATACCGGCGCAACAATGCTTTCTTTGCCTACTCGCATGATCCGGCAATTGGGATTATCAAAAAGCTGGACAAGGCAAGTAACCACCAGTAGAGGCACTTCTAATGCCGATGTCTATTCTTCCGTGAAACTGACGATAAAAGGCCGCGAATGCCCAATGGACGTATTGGAAGTGCCCGACGACGTGCCCGTTCTCATCGGACAGATTCCCTTGGAATATCTCGATTTTGTGGTCGATCCGCAAAGCCGCAGCCTGATCGGCAATCCGGCCCATGGCGGCGAACAGATGTACGAAATGTATTGATACTTCTTCCCGTTTTTTCCCACCGCGGAAATTTTAGTCTTCGGGGAACGATTCCGGACCGGGTTCTCCGCGCGGCTGTTCGGGTTTCATCTCCCATTTCAATCCGGCCGAGGTTCTCAGCGATTCCAACCATGCATTCTGCTCCTTTTGCACGTTGCTTGCCGCCACCACTGCGTACTTGTTAAAATCCTCGGCCAAGAAGATTTGCCACAGCACGTCTTGGGGCGGGCTGTATTTTATGAGTTGAACGACGTACGCCACCGTCTGGGGCAAATTCATCGCCACATCGGTCTGGTTTATATCCAATTTGAATACGGCCCGCATGAAATCCGGACCTGCCATGGGCACGCCTTCCACTTCGCTGAGATGGGGCGGAGCGGGCGACGATCCCCGCGGCACGCTGCCTTCGGTGAGCATGCTAAAAGGAGGTGGAGAGATGAGCCGGTCCGGGGGAAGTTCGGGAAACGCGCCCTTAAGAGTAGCGCCTGTTTGGGCGGTCTCTTCGGCCATCAATTTGGCTTGTTTGCGGGCCAAGTCCCTGGCCTGCTTTAACTTCCAGGCGTGAAGCACCTCTTGGCGCACGTTCTTGTCGTCCCAGGAAGCCGCCGATTCCGCGGAATCATCGCTTTTCCAGTATAGATAGGCGTTGCCTTCAATGTCTTGGGCAATCTCGGGTTTGTAGGCGGTCAGCGATGGTTTGAAGGCCGCACTTGCAAAGGGAGCCAGCCCTTCCATCGCAACCGAGGAACCGATGTCGAATTTTTTCACTTCCTGATTCGAGATTAAACCGGTCCGGCCGGCGGTCAAGCCGTATTGCTTCGCCAAGGCCTCGAAGTCCAGACTCGGCGGCGCCGCGGCATTTATTTGGTGGATCTTCTCGGCCTGGTATTTGCGCCATTTTTTGCCGTTTTCCTCCATCTTCTGTTGAAGTTCTAAAAAAATCTTTTGAATCTTTCCCCCGGCCACCTGGGCGCGAACTCTCTGCTTCACCTTTTCAGACAAGGATGGGGCGGCCTTCTCGGCCTTTCCCGGCTGGGCCGGCTGATTTGCGGCCGGCTTTTCTGTTTTTGGCCCTTCGGCGGCGGGCTTTTCCGCCTGCTCCGTCATCGCGGTCAGACTAAATGGCGTACGCTTAAGCGCAGATGATTTTTGGGCGTCTCCCTTCTTGGTTTCTTCCTTTTTAGGCTCTTCCTTCGGCGTTTTTTGCCGCTCCACGCCGGGTTGATCGGCCGGCTTTTGCTTGTCGGAAGGCTGTTCTTTAGGCTGCTGGGCCGGTTTCTCGCCGGCCGGGGTTGTTTCATTCTTTTCTTGTTCCGTGGTTTTTTCTTTTCCCTGCTCGTCTTTTTTCTCCGGCGTTAGGGACTTGGACTCTTCCTTTTCCAACTGATCGAAATATGCGCGATTTTTTTCATAAGTGCTTTGGAATTCTTCGTCCGTGATCGTGGCGGGATCGGAGAATTTGACAAACTCGGCCTTGAAGTATTGCACGTCGATCTTGTGCGGTATGCGGAAACCGGGCTCCGGCGATGAGGGATCCGGCAGTTTGTCCTTGTACTTCTCGAACAAGGCTTTCAATTCCTCTTCGCTGGGGGCTTTGACCTGGTCGAGAAATTGCTCTACCTCCACCGCAATCAATTCCACCGAGGCCTGCTTGCGGAGCTGGCAGAAGTATTCCCAGCGCTCGGCCGGCGTGATCCCTTCCAAACTAAACTCGAATAACCGAGTAATTTCCACGGCCCGCAACTCATCGCGGATAATATCGAAAAATTGATGATCGTTGAGCCCCTGTTGCCTGATAATCGCGGAAATATCGCTCGCCGCAAGCTTGCCGGCCGTAATAAGCTGGAGAAAACCGTTGATGGTCTGATCGCTGATGACCATGCCGATTTCTTCGGCCCGCTTCGACTTCAGCCAGTTGTTCACCAGATCTTCGTCGCTTACACTGCCGAAATTCCTTTCCACCAACTTAAGGCTTGTCTCCGGATTGATCCCCAATGCCTGGGTGTATATTTTAGCGATGATTTGTATAAAAAGGCGGTGATCCTGTCTCATGATGGCGAGATCGCGCACGGTCAATTTTCCGTATTTGCCGGTCCGGACCACCACGGGGTTTTGTGTTTGCCGCGTGTCCAAAAGCTGCCCAATGGTCCCTAAAAATACGAACGAAAACATCGCCAAAATGGTCAATCCGGCAAGCATTAGCTTTTGGTGCTTGCGAAAGACCTTAAACGGGCTGGCCATCGAGGGTTATCCTTCCAAAGTGGGGGTTTTTATCGGTCATTTAGGCTTGACAAGCCTACTGTTGCAAATGTATTGGTGACGCTTGCTTCAGTATGGACGTAATCAGGCAATTTTATTAGGCTTTGACATAAATGCAATGCCAGTCCATGTTGGGGGGCTTGGAATTGTCTGTCTCCTTTAAATAATTACATGCTTCAATTGATATATTTAGCCCCGGGTGAATACACCCGGGGTTGGACTATTATTTCCACCCCTGTCCCCGCCGTGTATTCACGGCGGGCTAAATAAAAAAACTCTGGATAATTAATTCCATTTTCCTAAAAACACCTAAGAAATAAAAAACATGGCCAAGAAACAAAAAACCGCCGATCTCAACCCGCTGGTTATCGTGGAATCGCCGGCCAAGGCAAGGACCATTAGCAAGTTTCTTGGCCCAAAATTTACTATCGAGGCCAGTATCGGCCATATCCGCGACCTGCCCGAAGGCGCCAAGGAAATACCCGAGATTTACAAAGGCGAAGACTGGGCTTATCTGGGCGTGAACGTCAAAAAAGATTTCGAGCCGGTTTACATCATCCCCCACAGTAAGATCAAGCAGGTCCGCAAGCTCAAATCGCTCCTGAAAACGGCCGGGGAACTATATCTGGCAACCGATGAAGATCGGGAAGGCGAGGCCATCTCCTGGCATCTGTGCCAGGTTTTGCAGCCGAAAGTGCCGGTCCGTCGCCTGGTGTTTCACGAAATCACCAAAGAGGCGATTATCGAATCGTTGGATCATCCCCGCGATATCGACGACAACCTGGTCCGCGCCCAGGAAACGCGGCGGATCATCGACCGGCTCTACGGCTACGACGTTTCCCCGCTTTTGTGGCGCAAGATTCGGCCGCGGCTTTCGGCCGGCAGGGTCCAAAGCGTGGCCGTGCGCCTGATTGTCGAACGCGAGCGGCAGCGAATGGCCTTCAAGGCCGCCACCTATTGGGATCTGTTGGGGACATTCGCCAAAACCAACGGCCAGAGTTTCCAGGCCGAATTGATCTCGGCCGACGGGCGGAAAATACCGGAAAGCCGCGATTTCGATCCCGCCACCGGACTCTTGAAAGACCCGACTCTGCTGCTGCTCGACCAGCAAGGGGCCGAAGAACTGCTCGAGCGGCTCCGCGGCGGCCACGGCCGCATAACCAACCTGGAAAGCAAGCCCTATACTACCCGCCCTTATCCGCCTTTTACCACCAGCACGTTGCAGCAGGAGGCCAACCGCAAATACGGCTTTACCGCCCGGCACACCATGCAAATTGCCCAAAGCCTGTACGAGACCGGGCATATTACCTACATGCGAACCGATTCGACCACTCTGGCGGCCGCGGCCGTCCAGACGGCCCGCTCGCTGGTGGCCTCGCAGTACGGCGACGAATATCTGCCCGCCCAGCCGCGAATTTATCAAACCAAGGTGAAAAACGCCCAGGAAGCGCACGAAGCCATCCGACCGGCCGGCCATGACTTCGATTTTCCCGAAGCGTTGCGCAACAAGCTGAGCCCCGATCAATTCAAACTCTACGACCTGATCTGGAAGCGGACCGTAGCCAGCCAAATGAGCGACGCCCGGGGCTTCCGCACCACGATCACCGTGGAAATCGACAAGGCCGTGTTCCAGGCCGGCGGCAAGACCATCGAATTTCCCGGCTACTTGCGGGCATACGTCGAAGGGGCCGACGATCCGGAGTCCGACATCTCCGACCGCGACGTGGTGCTGCCGCAGGTCGCCGTGGGCGAAACGCTCCGCTGCGACGACCTGGATCTGAAAAGTCACACCACCCAAGCGCCCAATCGTTACAGCGAAGCCACGCTCACCCGGGCCCTTGAAGAAATGGGCATCGGCCGGCCCAGCACTTACGCCTCGATCATCGACACGATTCTCGCCCGCGACTACGTGTTCAAGCTAAAACGCGGCAACATGCTGGTGCCGACCTGGACGGCCTTTGCCGTTTCGCATTTGCTCGAGGCGCACCTGCCCGACCTGGTCGATTACCAGTTCACCGCCGAGATGGAGGATGAACTCGACGCCATCAGCCGCGGCGAGATGAACCATCTCGATTATCTGAAGCGGTTTTACCTGGGCAACGCCCATCCAGGCCTCAAACAACAATTGAGCAACAAGGTAAGCGAAATAGACGCACGCGACGTGTGCCGAGTCTTAATCGGCCAGGGCGAAGGCCAAGATGGAAAGGCGGAGGAGATTTACGTCCGCGTGGGTCGTTACGGGCCGTTCCTCGAACAGGGCGAGCGCCGCGCCAGCCTGCCGGAAAAACTGCCGCCCGATGAATTGACCATTCAATCCGCCCTGGAAATGCTCGATAAATCGGCCCAGGCCGAAGAGCCCCTGGGCTTATGCCCCGATACCCACAAGCCGGTGTTTGTTAAAGTCGGCCGGTTCGGCCCTTATGTGCAGCGGGGAACGACTGAGGACGACGAAAAACCGCAAAACGCTTCGCTCCTCAAAAACATGAAGCCCGAGGACGTGGACTTGGCGGCGGCCTTGAAACTCTTGTCTCTGCCGCGGATCCTGGGCAACCATCCGGAAAGCGGCATGCCCGTGGAAGCCCACAACGGCCGCTATGGCCCGTACGTCAAATGCGGCGAGGATACCCGCTCGCTGGGCGACGATCTTTCCCCGCTCGATGTCACCCTGGAGCAGGCCCTGGCCCTCTTGGCCCAACCAAAAGTGCGCCGCGGCACAACCAAGGGAAGCAAAGAACCTATTAAAGTATTCGATCCCTCGCCCGTAACCAACCAACCGGTCCGAGTATTGGTCGGCCGGTACGGTCCTTACGTGACCGACGGCGTGACCAACGCCTCGCTGCCCAAGGACGCCCCGCCCGAGGAAATCACCTTCGAATACGCCTTGAACCTGCTGGCCGCCCGCGTAGAAGCCGGGCCCGGCAAACGCAGTTTCCGCCGCCGCTCC
>JBEKSO010000194.1:0-7813 GCA_049516935.1 Thermoguttaceae bacterium | reverse complement strand
CGTGCAAAGGGCGGGATCTGAACCTGGAAGACAATATCCGCGCGCTTTTGGAGCAGGATTACGACGACTACGAGGTCTCGTTTATCGTGGAATGCGCAGATGATCCGGCCTGTGCGGTGATCCGGCGGGCGATGGCCACCCATCCCTGGATGTCGGCGCGGTTGGTCGTGGCCGGCCGGGCCACGGATAGCGGTCAAAAAGTGCATAATTTGCGGGTTGCCACGGCCCGGCTCTCGCCGCGGATCGATTATCTGGCTTTTGCCGATTCGGATGCGCGGCCCAGGCCCGAGTGGCTGCGAATGTTGATCTCGCGCTTGTACCGGCCGCACATCGGAGCGATGACCGGGTATCGCTGGTTCGTGCCGGAAGTGAATTCGGCGGCGAACAAGCTGCTTTACAGTTTAAACTGCAATGTAATGTCGCTCTTGGGTCGAGAAAGCCATCATCTGCTTTGGGGCGGATCGTGGGCCATTCGCCGGGAGGTGTTCGATAAAATCGGTTTACGTTCGGCCTGGAAGGGAATCCTAAGCGACGACCTGGTCGCAAGCCGATTATTAAGCCAAGCCAAGCTGCAAGTGCGTTTTGAACCGGCATGCGTAGTGGCCTCGCCTATCGATAACTCCTTTTCCGAGGCGATTTCGTTCCTGCGGCGGCAATATCAATTAAGCTATTTTTACGCCCGGGATTGGTGGGCGTTTGCCGTTGGGTCAGTGACGTTCAGCAATTTGGCATGGCTGGGAAATCTGGGCTTGCTGGCATGGGGATTTCTTAAGGGAGCAAGTTGGGCCTGGCTTCCCGCGGCCGTGATATCGCTCTTATATCTGCTGGCGGTTTATCGGGGCAAAGTGCGGCAGGATCTGGCCGATTTGTATTTTCCGCATTTACGCCGGACGCTGCGAGAAGCCAAGCGATTTGACATTTTGTTACAGCCTGCCATCAGCCTGATTAATGGAATAATAATATGCAGCGCCGGGTTTGGGCGGTATATAAGTTGGAGGGGAATCAGCTACCGTTTAGCAGGCGACGGGAAGATCAAGGGATCTTGGCGGAGCAATGACCCGGCCGTGCTGCCGATGCCCGGACTTGCAGCCGATCTTCCGAAATCGAAGCGAAGAATCGCCGATTATCAGAAGATTGCATGAGATAAAGTAGGGTGCATGCTTGCACGCACTAACGGCTTAATTTGTGATATCGGGTTGTAAGTTCTTATATTTGTTCAATTTGCATTTTGAAATTTGCAATTGTCAATATGCAAGCCAGCCCTCACCCTAGCCCTCTCCCAAAGGGAGAGGGGATTTTCAGCCATGCACGTTGTACTATGGGATACGCGGAAGAGCGATGTATCCAAGGATTTTGCCGGAGGATTCGGCGTGGGTCAGCATCCCGGTCACGGGGGATGGCGGGGCTGGATCATCCGCCGTTTTTTCACCCGCGATCGCCGGCCGGTGAGCTTGCTTTTTGCTTATTTGGCGGCGATTTTCCGCCGTTTGGGACATACGGTTGAATATGTCGAGGACCGCATGCCCGGCCGGGCCGATCTGATTGTTTTTTGCCCGGCGCTGGTCACTCTGCCTTTGGAGCGGAAGGCGATTGCAGAGGCGCGATCGAGGTTTCCCAATGCCGGGATAATTGTGGCCGGGTCGGCGGCATCGGCGATACCGGAGGCCTTTAGCGATTTGGACGCAACGATCGTACGCGGTGAAGCCGAGCAATTGTATTGGAAGTTGGACGAGGTGCTCGGCCGGCCCGCCGCTTGTGTGCATTTGGGGATGATCGAGGACTTGGATCGCCTGCCCTTACCCGATTGGTCGCCGTTTCGTCCGCGGACGTTTTGCATTGGCTACGATTTTTGGCTGTTTCCCACGGCACTGATCCAAGCCAGCCGCGGGTGCACGTTCAAATGCGGATATTGCCCGTATATTTTGGCGGATAATTCAATCCGCTTCCGCGATCCTCAGGCCGTGGCCGATGAAATTCGAGAGGGCATCAGCCGCTGGGGATTTCGATCGTTCAAGTTCCGCGATCCGCTGTTTGGGCTAAGCCCGGCGCGTGCGTATCAATTGGCGGAATTGATCGGACGTCTGCCGCGAAAGATACAATTTTCCGTGGAAACGCGGATTGAATTGATGCCGGCCGAGATGCTCCGCGCTTTGAAGCGCGTAGGGCTTACCAGCATAACGATAGGCATGGAATCGCCCGACCAAAGCCTGTTGCGGCGTTACGGGCGGAGCGCCCCGGGGGAGGATCGGCAAAGGGAGTTTATCGAGACCTGCCGCAAGTTGGGTATTCGCACGGCGGCCGGATTCATGATCGGCTTTCCCGACGACACGGAGCAGTCCATCCGGCAAGTGGCGCGGTATGCAAAGCGGCTGAATCCGACGTTTGCCAACTTCAATATCGTCACGCCCTATCCGGGGACCGAGTTTTTCGCTGAAAATCGGCATCGCATAGCCGAAACTGACTACAGCCGATACTCTTCTTATACTCCGGTGTTTAAATACGATGACCTTACACCCCGCGAATTGGCGCGGCTGCATGGCCGGTGTTTCAATACATTCTACTTTCGCTGGGAGTATTTGCGTGAAAATGCCCATTTGCTATGGCCGGCGTTACTGAGATTTGGACGGGGTGGAAATTCCTACCCGGCCCTAGGCGGCGATTCCGCCCATCCGACCGTGCCCAGACCACTTTCGGGCCTGGAAACGCTGAAAAGCAAGGGACTTCGCGCAGATACCCCCCATCGTCCGCGCATGGTATCTAAATAGAAAAATATAAAGATCTCGACTCAAAATTTAACTATTTTTTCAATTTGTATATTGGTATAATCAAGCCCCCCCTAAGGGCTTAACTATTGTTTTGCTCTTTTTTGGTTTTAATTGGAAGGAAACTCTTTTACATGGGTAGTAGTTTTTAATAGCAAATTGTGTAATACTGGTATACATACCGACTGACTTATAAATAGATATATTTGGAATACGGTTGCAGACGGAGATTAGTCCATGTCCAAAAAGCAGAAACCTGATATTGGACTAGATGATACCCCACAGCTTAAGCCGATAGGCAAATCATTTGGCAAGGGGAAAGGCTGGCAGAACTATTTTCAGTCGAATGCCGTTAAGGCGGGTGTGGCAGGGGCGGTGGTGTTGTTGCTGGTTATAATAATCGGCTGGCAAATACTCGGCGGCAGCGGGCCAAAACCGATCGGCGTCACGGCTTCTAACACGAATCAAGCGCAGGCGGCTCCTCCGCCTCCGCCGATGCCCGCCGAGCCGGCGCCGGTTACGCCCGATCAGAAAGATACATCCGCCGATCAGATCGCCCAAACCGGACAAGAGAACAAGCAGGGGCAACCGCCCGAGACCCAAGCGGAAGCAGCTCAGCCGGAACAGCCGCAGCCCGGCGGGCATGGGCATGGGATGAGTCCGGGCACTGCGCCCGGGGCCGAAAACGCATCCGCCCTGCCAAAGTTGCCTGATGACGTTTCAAAGTGGGAAAAGGGCGACTTAATTCGCGCCCGGCAGGAAAACAACCCCAAAATACTGGAAGCGGTGGCATACTGGGGCGAGAAGTCGCCCGGCAGCGTACCGAAAGCGCAGGAATTGGCCGAGTTGTTAAAGACGCCCAAGCCGTCGGACCCGAATGCCGCGACTTCCACCCAAATCGATGTAAAGGTCTTGATCGAGGCGGTTATCGACGCTTTGGGTAAGAACGGCTCCCAGCCCGCACGTAAGACGCTGTCGCAAATATTAAGCGGAAAATTTACGACCGACGACGATAGAGCGGCGGTCGAAGCGGTGCTGAAGACGTTGATTCAAACGCCGTCGGCCGAGAACGACGAAATTGTAGCGAAAGTGATTATCTCTCCGGAAGAGATGCGTCCGGCTACCCCGCAAGGCATTTGGCAACCCGCCGAACTGCGATCGCGGGCACTGGAGCTGGTCAAACAGAATCCTTCGGAGAGTTTGAGCATAAAATTGGCGGAAATTCTCGCGCAAAAAGGGCTGGAACCCAACGATCCGGTGGTGGATTTTCTGTTACAGGACAATCCCGACAATCTCAACGCCCAGCTTCATCTGTATCAAAGCGAAGATCTTCCCCTGGATACCAAGACCAAATTGGAGCAATACTTCCTGAAGTACAGTTCACTGGCGATCAACCTGACGATGGGGATCCCCGCCGCGGCCGAAGGGGCGATGCCGGCCGGCACGTGGGCGCCGCCGTCGCCGGGCGGCCGAGACAGGGGGACGGCGCCTCCAGGCCCGGGCATGCCGTCCAACAGCGCCATGCCCAGCGATGCCTCGAAGGCTAAAGCCACCGACTTCGAACGCGGCGCATATCTTGCCAAATTATTATGGTGCGAACCGCTGTCAGGTTTGATGACCGCGCATTTAGGCGATGTTCGTTCGCTGGAGAAATCGACCGCGGATATCATGCTGGCCTCGACCTTGCCGCTGGATTCGATTCATGCGGCCATGTTCAAAATGCTCAAGAAACGGGCAGGCGACGGTCCGCAAACCCTGGAGGCCGCCGGATGGAGCGACAAAGTGCTGACCGATCCGGGTTTGCTCGTGGTAATGAAACTTTTACTTTTATCCCGATCAAAAAATTTGAAGACGGCGCCAATTTCAGGCAGCGCGTCGGCACTTGCTCCTGCTCCGACACAGCCCGGCCGGTATCCTCCGCCGCGAACACCCGGGGCCGGTGCGGGCGGCGCCCCAGGACAACCTTCCAAGATCGAACTGGCCCAGAAAAAAGAACAAACCGATACGGAATGGTTGACTACGCTGTCGAAAATGGTGGACGCCTGGTGCAATCGTTTTGCAGACGCCTACAAAGAGCAAAAAAAGACCGCGCGCAAGCTGCAAAAGGTCCTGGAACAGCCCACCCGGCTCGACGAATTTGAAATGCCCCAGGATGCCAAGAACCTAAAAGACCTGAAAATCATCGCTGCTTATCAACTCAACTGGCCGGACAAGGTCCCGGGCGATATGGGAAAGGTCAAACTCGCCGGGCTGAAAATTCAATTTTTTCGCCTCCAACTGACGGGAATGCTCAAGAAAACAATGACCACCTTCAAGCAACTGGCCAAGGGCGGCGACGTTCACAATATGCCCAACGGCCAATGGTTGGAAATAATCAAAAACGGCTCGCAACCCGGCACCAAACGCTCTCTGGACATTCTGGTTACCAGCGCCGAGAAACAAGCGGTTGATTTGACCCAAAAAGTCGAAGAACCCATCGACCTCGAAGTGGATATCCTGGCCATCGAAATCACCGATCCGGCGGCGGTAAAAGAGTGACAAATTTCATGTCTTTTCGGTAGGGTGCGTGAAACGCACCACAACCATCAGAAGACGGTGCGTTTCACGTACCCTGCAAATTGCGGAAATCGCTTGCCCGAGCCCTGTTTCGGGCCGTGTCCTAAGGTTAATTGCCATTGACCCCCTGACAGGTTCTACTACAATGCCGCAACCTGTAATTTTGCCTTATTCTCTTTGTATTACGACAAATAAGACATGTCTGAGCAACCGGATTCCAAACCGACAACCTCAGCAGAGGCACTGGAGGCTGCTAGACGGGATAAACTGCGCAAAATAGCTGAACTGGGCGTAGACCCATGGGGCTCCCGTTTCGATGGACACCAGGCAATTGCTCGAATCCGTGACCGGGTTGAAGAAATTGTCGTGGAACCGGCGGGCGAGTGTGAGACTGGAAAACCTCCGCAACAGCACGGCCCCCACGTTCGGGCGGCAGGACGAATTATATTGCGGCGTCCGTCGGGCAAGGTCCATTGGCTGCAAATTCGCGATTGGACCGGCACCATCCAGGTGATGATCGGCAAGAACCAGGTGGGCGAGCGGAATTGGGAACTTGCCCAGTGCTTCGACTTGGGCGACCTGGTCGGCGTGGACGGCGAATTTCATCGCACCATGAAAGGCGAACTTACGATCTTCGCCGACGACCTGCATTTCCTCAGCAAGTCGATCGAAACGCCCCCGGAAAAATGGGCCGGCTTGAGCGATCCCGAACTCCGCCACCGCATGCGCTACCTGGATTTGATCTACACTGACGGCGTACGGGAGCGCTTTTTACGACGGACAAAGATCGTTCAATCGATCCGTAATACATTGGCCGGGCAGGGATTTGTCGAAGTGGAAGGGCCCACGCTGCATGCCATTGCCGGCGGGGCGGCCGCCCGGCCTTTTATGACCCACCATAACGCCCTGGACGTAGATCTATACTTGCGAATCGCCTTGGAACTGCATCTCAAAAGGCTGTTAGTAGGCGGAATCGAGCGCGTGTACGAATTGGGCCGGGTTTATCGCAACGAAGGCATTAGCCAACGGCACAATCCCGAGTTCACCATGCTCGAGGTGTATCAAGCCTACGGCAATTACGAGACCATGATGGCCCTGACCGAATCGATTATTGTGGATGCCATCCGCGCATCGGGCCAGGATTTGAAACTGCCTTGGGGCGAGCAAGCGATCGACTTCACTCCGCCCTTTGCCAGAAAAACCTATGACGAGCTATTTGCCGAACACGCGGGCGTATCGCCGCATGACGAGGCGGCGGTCAAGGCGGTTGCCCAACGCCTCGGCCTGGAGACTGTGGGAAAACACCCGGACGTGATAAAGAGCATGGTCTTCGAGGAGGTTGTCGAGGAGGCCCTGGCCGGCCCGATTTTTGTGCTCGATTATCCGGCCAGCATATGCCCGTTGACAAAACGCAAGCCCGGCAACCCGGCCGTGGCCGAGCGTTTCGAACTGTTCATCCGGGGCATGGAAGTGGCCAACGCCTACACCGAACTGAACGATCCCGACTTGCAGGAAAAGCTGTTTTCCAGCCAGCTCGAAGGCCTGCCCGAGGAAGAGTCGATGGCCAAGATGGACCGCGATTTCATCCGGGCCTTGCGTCACGGCATGCCGCCCGCCGGCGGACTGGGCATCGGCATCGACCGCCTGGTAATGCTGTTGACGAATTCGCAGAGCATACGCGAGGTGATACTGTTTCCGCTTTTGCGCCCGGAGGCGTAAGGAAATGATGAATGATGATTGATGAATGATGAATGAAAAAATGGAACCGCTTGCGATATCGCAATTAAAAAAATCTCCCATATATCATAAATCATTTGTGTTCTATCGCTCCCCTACGGGTCGCGGCTAAACATTAAAAATTCGTTTCCTGAACCCTGAACCCTGAACCCTGTATGTACAAACTGCTTATTTGTTGGCGATATCTGTGCACGCGGTACATCGCGCTGGTGTCGATCGTGAGCGTGATATTGGGCGTATGGGCCATGATCGTGGTCAACAGCGTGATGGAAGGGTTTACATCCGAGATGCAGAACCGCATCCACGGCATACTTTCCGACGTGGTCCTGGAATCGCAGAGCCTAAACGGCATGCGCGACGCCAAGTGGCACATGGACGAGATCCGCCGTGTAGCGGGCGATTCGATCGAGGCCATGACGCCCATGGTGATGGTTCCGGCCCTGCTCAACTTCAAGGATATATATGCCGGGCGATCCATTACGCAGCCCGTGCAATTGATAGGCATAGATGAAAGCTCCAAGAGCGCCGTGAGCGATTTCAACAAGTATTTGCAACACATAGAGAACCGTAAAAACATGAGTTTCGAACTTCGCCATGGCGGCTATGATGTCCGCGATCACCAGGTAGGGCCGGGCGCGCCGGATCGTCCGCAAATGGCCCTCGCCGGTTGGAAACATCGCGCCGATATATCCCGCCTCAAGGCCTTTCAGGAGGAAATTTACAAAAAAGAAAAGCAGGAAGCGACCGGCGCGGGCAGT
>JBEKSO010000193.1:0-7895 GCA_049516935.1 Thermoguttaceae bacterium | reverse complement strand
TTTCATATTGGGCGCAGCCGCGCGCCTGGCTGCCGGAGTGCTCTTTATCGTCCCCGGTATCCTCACCGACCTCATGGCCCTGCTGTTGATCTCGCCGGCGGGAAAACGGCTGGTGCAATTTTTTGTCGCATCGCTGTTTGGGAAGATGTTCCCCCATACTTCAATTCAGGATTATTTTTCCGGCACAAGCGGCGAAACGCCCGCCAAGGATGAGATTATTGACGTTCGGGTCGTGAATGACGGCGAGAAAAAACTGGAAAACGGGCCGTAATTCGCCCCTGTTTTTCCTTCCGGGCCGCGAATATACTGTGGAGAGAGGAAAAAATAGAGGCTGCCCCTTTGAGCCCAAAATATTTTGACTGCCATGCTCGACCAATCCGCAGGCCCCGCTTACGACTTCTCCGCCTATAAATCGCTGGAAAACAGCCTGCTAGTAAATCGGATCCAACAAGTTCGCCGATCCATGGGCCCGCGATTGCTGATCCTCGGGCATCACTACCAGCAAGACGATGTGATCGCCCTAAGCGACCTCCGCGGCGACAGTTATCAGCTTGCCTCCCTGGCGGCTTCGCACGATGAGTGCCGGGCCATCGCCTTTTGCGGCGTGCACTTCATGGCCGAAACGGCCGACATCCTCGCCAACCGGCCGGAGCGTTTGGCGCTGCGCGGCGGCCGGCGCATAAGCGTGATCTTGCCCGACCTTGCCGCCGGGTGCTCGCTGGCCGACATGGCCGACGTCCATCAGGTGGAAGAATGTTGGCGTCGTCTCGGCGAATTGATCGACACCGGCGACGTGACGCCGATCACCTACGTCAATTCCACTGCCGATTTAAAGGCCTTTTGCGGCCGGCGCGGGGGCATTGTCTGCACGTCGGCCAACGCCCGGGCGGCCCTGGATTGGGCCTTTGCCCGCCGCGGCCGCGTCCTGTTCTTTCCCGATCAACACCTGGGCCGCAACACGGCCAAGGCGATGGGCGTCCCCTTGCTCCAGATGCCGCTTTGGGATCCGAACGCAGACGGGCTGGGCGGAAACACGCCCGAGGCCATCCGCCAAAGCCGCGTCATACTCTGGCAGGGCGATTGCAGCGTGCATCAGCGTTTCCTGCCCGAGCACGTGGACTATTTTCGCCAAAAATATCCCGGCATAAAAATTCTCGTGCATCCCGAGTGCTCGATGGAAGTAGTTGACAAGGCCGATGTAGTCGGCTCGACCGGGCGGATAATCCGCGCCGTCGAAGAGGCGCCGCCGGGCACGAAATGGGCCATCGGCACCGAATTGCACCTCGTCAACCGCCTCAAACAGCAACATCCCGAACAAGAGATCCACGTCCTTTCGACCCTGGCCTGCGCCTGCGCGACGATGTCGCTCATCGACCTGCCCCATCTATGCTGGACCCTTGAGAATCTCGCCGCAGGCACTCCGGTGAACGTGATCGAAGTCGATCCGGAGACCAGCCGCTGGGCTCTTGAGGCGTTAAAACACATGCTGGAAGTAATATAATAGACGGGAGCAAAGATCTCTTTGCCTTTATTGAATGTAGGGTATAATATAAAAAATCATGATTTATGGCAGTTTTTATGTTGAGGGTTGATTTATGTCTTATGTTTTACCGCCGGATCTTGAGCGTTTAGTCCGAGAAGAACTTGCCACCGGAGTTTATGCCTCGGAAGACGAAGTGTTGCTGGAGGCCATGCGGGCGCTTCATGAACGGGATGATGCTATTGCCGGCATTCAAGAGGGCCTTGCCGACCTGGAATCAGGTCGAGTGCGACCGCTTAATGCCGTGGATGCGGATTTGAGAACGAAACACGCCATTCCCCGCGACTAATGCTCTTCAAAATAGCCACGCGGAATAAAGGGTATCTATTTCTAACACTCTACTTTTTCGGCTCGGTTTCTTCGGGTATGGTGATATTCTGGTGGAGTGTGGGCTTGGGCGGTGATTCTTCCTTTGATTTCTCGGGCGGGGCCGCGCCCTGCGGATTAAACGGCGGCGCTCCGCCGGGACCCTCTTCGTGGAGGGTTAGTTTTTTGCCGTTGGGCAAAGTGACTTCGATAACCACGATTTCCCATTTGCCGTCGATCATCCGGGCTTTGACATAGGCCTTGCCTTTCCCCTTCGGACCGGCCAGATCCCAACGCAGTTCGGCGGATCCTTTATCGTTCTCCATACTAACTTGGCCCACCGGTATCCATGAGTCGTCGCGGATGGGCTGGCCAAAGGCCTCTTGAGCCTCGGGACTGGCCTCTATCTTTTGCATGGTCGCCACATAAGGTTCGGTATTTCTTAATACTCCCACGATGCCGAAGAAAATCGCCACTGGGCCGCCGCAGCAAATCAATATCATAATCAATAATACCGTCGGCACAAACCACTTCCAGTTTCGCGACCACCAGCCGCGGGGTTTTTGCTCCGGTCCGGGAAAAGTGGCGTCCATGGCTTTCGGATTGGAATAATCAAAACTCATGTGATTTGCTCCGGAAATTGGGTTGCATGGCAACGTTTATGAACTTATTTTCTTCTCCTTTGTATCGGCCGGCTGTTCGGCGGCCGGTTCAACGGGCCTGAGGTATACCGGGTCGATGTCGTAGAAGGCTTGATCCGCTCCCTCGAATTGCACCAGGGCCCGGCCGTTGCAATTGAACGTTATTACACGACCGGGCACGTTGGCCCAGCGCGTCAGTTCCGGCCGCAGGGCCTCGATCATTACCGTCCGGCCGGTGTAGGTCTCTTTCAGGTTTTCAAGTTCTTCTGTCGTCATTAAAGAAGTTTTCGGTTTTCAGTAATCAGTTTTAAATGCCAACAGTGGATTTAAATATCGGTAACCGATCTGCTTGTTGCTTATTTAGCCCCCGGTGATTACACCGGGGGCATTGGTTGCAACCATAAGACCTTGCCAGGATATTATAAAAATTGGAATCTGGCTCGCAAAACCGCCAGCGATTTCAATTTTTAATTCATCCTTCGTCCCTCATCCTTCATCCTTTACGCCCATATAGTTTACACCTGCCGGTTACGGAGGCAAAGGGCTATTTTTGCTGGCTTTTGCTGTAGCGGAGATATGCGTCCAGGAAGCCCTGGATGTGTCCGTCGAGCACGTCGTGGAAGTTGGTCACGCTATAACCGGTCCGGGCGTCCTTTATCCGCTGGTCGGGATGCAGGAAATAACTGCGGATTTGCGAGCCGAAACCGACCTTCGGCTTATGGTGATATTTGGCGGCCTGTTCGGCCTCGCGTTTTTCCTCTTCCACGCGGGCCAGCCGGGCCCGCAGCATTTTCAGGGCGATGGCCCGGTTCTTGTGCTGGCTGCGCTCGTTCTGGCACTGCACGGCTATGCCCGTGGGTAGATGCGTCAGCCGGATGGCGCTGGAAGTTTTGTTGACGTGCTGCCCGCCCGCCCCGCTGGCGCGAAAAACGTCCTCGCGCACGTCTTCGTCGCGGATTTCGATGTTGATCTGGTCGGACACTTCGGGCGCGACGTCGATGGCGGCGAAGCTGGTCTGCCGCTTGCCTTCGGCGTTGTAAGGGCTGATGCGGACCAGGCGGTGGATGCCGCTCTCGCCTTTGAGATATCCGTAGGCCATCGGGCCGCGCACGGCAATCGTGGCGCTGTTGATGCCCGCTTGCTCGTTGTCCTGCCGATCGAGCAATTCGGTCTGAAAGTCCTGGTCCTTGGCCCAATTCAGATACATGCGCAAGAGCATTTCGGCCCAATCGTTGGCATCGGTTCCCCCGTCGCGGGCGTAGATGGTCAACAAGGCAGGGTTGGCGTCGTACGGGCCGTCCAACAGGGCCTTGGTTTCCAGCGCTTCCAGCGCAGTTTCCACGCGGTCAAGTTCGCCGGGAACTTCAGACGCCAGACCGTCGTCCTCCTGGGCCATTTCCACAAGCGCGGCAAGATTGCCCGCCGCGCCGATCAACTCCTCCATGGGTTTTAGCACGGCTGTAAGGGCCTTGAGTTGGGCCACGGTCTCCTGGGCCTTTTCCTGATTGCTCCAGAAATCGGCCGCGGTAAGCCGCTCTTCGATGGCTCGGACTTTCGACTGTTTGCCGACGAAGTCAAAGAGAGTCTCGCAATTGCAAAATGCGTTGCTTGATGTTTTCCGCCCGATCTATTAGTTCGCGTTCCATAAAATACTAATCCATTTGCTTGCAATTCAATCATTAATCCCTTTTAATGCTACTTGATAGTTAACGAAAAGACAACCCCAGAACCTGTCCGTTGATAGCGTGGGCATGGTGCTGCCGAGGGCCGTTTACGGCCCTTGTCCGCGTAGCGGTATTAGGCCCGAGCGTTTACGCCGGGTCAAGGAAAACGCGATAATTGGATGTTGCGTTGTCAGGCCCGTTCACGGGCCTCCTGTCATGCTTGCAAAACAGGATGACTATAACGGGTGTGTTTTTTGTTGTTCCTCCGATCTTTCACCATTCATTTTATCACTATCCCTTAATCATCTATGTCCCGAGTAGTTTTAGCCATGTCTGGAGGAGTGGATAGCAGCGTGGCGGCGTGGCTGCTCAAGGAGGCGGGTCATGAAGTCATCGGCGTATTCATGCGGCACGGATTGGAAACCGAATTCGCCTGCCCGACAAAACCTGCCCCGCGGCGAAAACAGGGCTGCTGCAGCGCGGTCGACGCTGCCGACGCACGCCGCGTGGCCGATGCCTTGGGATTGCCCTTTTATGTCCTCAATTTCCAGCCGGATTTCGCACGCATCGTCGATTATTTCGTGGCCCAGTACACCGCCGGCCGAACCCCGAATCCTTGTATTGTCTGCAACACCTGGCTGAAATTCGGAAAACTGTTCGAGTATGCCGACAGCGTCGGGGCCCAGTACGTCGCCTCCGGCCACTACGCCCGGCTGGTAAAGTTGGATGATGGGCAAATTGCCCTGTGCCGCGGCCTGGACGAATCGAAAGATCAGTCGTACGTGCTGTTCGGCATTCGGCGCGAACTTTTGGGCCGGCTGATGTTTCCCCTGGGCGATCGTCGAAAAGACGAGATCCGCCGGATTGCCGCCGGCCTGGGTTTACGCGTGGCAGCCAAACGCGACAGCCAGGAAATCTGCTTCATTCCCGACCAAGACCATGCCGGCTTTATCCGCCGGCGCATGGACTACGTCGACACCTCGGGCGAGATTGTCACAACCGACGGAAAAGTGGTGGGAAAACATGGCGGTTTGGAACAGTTTACCATCGGTCAGCGAAAGGGGCTGCAACTGGCTTTCGGACAACCACGGTATGTAATTAGGATCGAACCGGATACGCGGCGGATTGTGATCGGCACAAAAGAGGAATTGGCCCGCGGCGAACTGACGGCCGCCGAGGCCAATTGGCTGGTTGATGAGGAGGCTTGCAGTCATCCCTTGCCTTGCCAGGTGAAGATCCGCTATCGCGGCAGATCATTCCCGGCCTGTGTCGAGGCCATCGCAGCGGATCGATTCCGGGTTCAATTCCAGGCCCCCTGTTACGGAATTGCCCCGGGCCAGGCCGCCGTTTGTTACCAGGGCGAGAGGGTTTTGGGCGGCGGGTGGATAGAATAATTGTCTTAATTTAATACATAATCTTTTGCGATAATACGTCATTTCGGGCATTATGCCCCCAGATTGGGTTATGTGGATTGCCAAACTCTTCTTGTTACTTTTATCAATACTACTTGACAAATCGCTAAAACTTATTAAGTTGAAATAATGTAGGAAGACGTTACATTGAACAGTAGTCTAATAGCTTTAAAGGATTGATGCTTATCGGGTTATTGGGCAAAGTATGTGAATTGAGTGTGGAATTACCATTTTTTATTACATCTTACTCACTTTTTTAAAATACGGAGGCAGCGAGCAGCGGGTTCGTCACGAGGTTTCGGGCACTTAGGACAATTCGACGGTGGAAATGGATAAGCCGCTGTTGTCGCTTTTCTAAGTGAATTGTGCTTTCGCACTGATGTAGTGATCGGCGGCGGAACGCCTTGTCGAGTCACTCGTGTACGGACTAGCCGAACGCTACGGCCTGGTGGGAGTAATCCCCGGCGGCCGGGAGAGTTTGCACCATGGGAGTGACTACCAGACCCGAACTCGGCATTCCCAACATTGTTAGCGCATCTCAGGTTATGCGCGACGTCGTTAGCCTCATCGACAAAGTCGCCGCCAGCGATTGTTGCGTTCTCATCGAAGGCGAAAGCGGCACGGGCAAGGAACTCATCGCCCGCCGTCTTTGTGCAAAAAGCCCCCGAAAAGACAAGCCTTTTATTCCAGTAAATTGCGCGGGCATCAGCGAATCGCTTTTTGAAAGCCAATTCTTCGGACACGTTCGCGGGGCTTTCACCGGCGCCGAGCAAAACATGCTGGGGCTGGTGCGTACCGCCGACGAGGGGACATTGTTCCTCGACGAAGTTGGCGAAATACCCCTCAATCTGCAGCCCAAATTACTGCGGGTCATCCAGCAGCAAGAGGTCATGCCCATCGGCAAGCCTATTCCAATCACTGTGGATACCAGGTTTATAGCCGGCACGAATCGGAATTTACGGGAACTTGTCGACCGGGGGAAATTCCGCCAAGACCTTTATTTTCGCCTGAATATTGTCCGAGTCGTGGTTCCCCCCTTGCGCCAGCGAATCGAGGATATACCCCTATTGCTGGATTATTTTGCCGCCCATTACGCCCGGCATTACAAGCGCGATGAGATTCTTATCTCGCCCGCAATTCGCACTTTGCTGATGGGCTAACCAAGGCCGGGAAACGTCCGCGAATTGGCGGCTTGGGTCGAACGCTTGTATGCCACCGGCTTGGATGCCGAAGTCCTGCTCGAGGCATTGCTGATGGAGTCCGACAAAAAACAGGAAAGATTGCCCATCGACGGCATGACCTTGTGCCAATTGGAACGTTGCGCGATCGAGCAGGCCATGGACCAAACCGATTCCAATCAGCGTAAAGCGGCCCGCTTGCTGCACGTTCATCGCGCCACTCTATCGCGCAAACTCAAGCGTCACGGGCTGAAATAACTCCGGTTTTCGGCAATCGGCATTCTTCGTTCGGCAATTCTGCATTACATATTCCGCGTTCATCTTTCATCACATCCAAGTGGACAATAAATTGCCCACCCCCTCATCCTTCATCCCTCATCCCTCATCCTTCATCCCTCATCCTTCATCCCTCATCCCTCATCCCTCATCCCGCATTACTCATCACTCATCACTCATCACTCATCACTCATCACTCATCCCTCATCACTCATCACTCATCACTCATCACTCATCACTCATCCCTGATGGCCGCGCTTTGCGTCCGGGTGGTGCCGCGCATCGCGACCTTTTTCTAAAGGTTATTGTTTTCCAGTAATCCGGTCTTTTGGATGTAACTATCGGAGACGTTGCGACTTGGCGCGCAAATTTATTTTTCCCCGGCATTAGGCACGGGGCTTGCAAATAAAGGGCAGCGGATTATGTCGTTGCCCAACGCCGGGGCAAGCCGGCCCAACGCCATACATTAAAGGGGAAAAAAAGTGAGAAAGCCATTTTGCAAGCAGGCGTCGTCCGGGATCGTGCTTTTTTATCCGGGCTGTTTGCTGGCGGACCAAATTCGCGACTGGGCCGAACAGCACGGAGGATGCCGGGCGACGGTTTCCTTCGAGCGTTCGCTGCCCGGCATTCGCAAATGGGCCCGCCGCGCGGCCTTGGCGATTATCGACGCCTCAGCGGATCCCGCCCAAGGCACCGATGCGTTTTTGCAATCCGTGAGCATGCTCACATCGGACGCCGTTGCCGTATACACCGAAAAAATGCACGACGGATTGGAATTGCTGGTGCGCACCTTTGGCGCCCCTTTGCTGCTGGGTCCGATGAACATGAATGAATGGGAGGAATTTTTAGAACCCAGGTTTCCCACGCTTATTCACCTG
>JBEKSO010000192.1:0-7916 GCA_049516935.1 Thermoguttaceae bacterium | reverse complement strand
GTTTTTGGAAAGTGCCCCAATTCCGCCTCGACGATTTTATCCAACTGAGAGCGATTCACGCCGATTTTATCCAAGATCGGCCCGATGATGCCGCCGTCTTTTTCATTCAACAGCACCGCCAGCAGATGCAGCGGATCGATCTGCGGATTGCCATTATCCGCCGCCAGCGATTGCGCCCCCGCCACAGCCTCTTGGGCCTTAAGCGTTAATTTATCGAAACGGAATGCCATGAGGATATCTTCCCCTCTCCCTTTGGGAGAGGGGCAGGGGGTGAGGGCTGCGTCGCTTATCGACTTCCCATCATCCCGGGCTCATTCTCTCCCGATTATTTAAACCTCACTTAAAGAAATCGTCCATCAATTTATCCGTCCTCACCCTAGCCCTCTCCCAAAGGGAGAGGGGACTGCTTTTCTCAACCCCAAGAGTTATTTCACCTCGAATTCCGCGTCGATGGCGTCGTCGTCGCCGCCGGCGCCGGATGAGGATGGGGCGGCGCCCTGGGAGGCCGTGGGTCCTGCGCCGTTGGTCGCGCCGGGTTGAGGGCCGGCCTTTTCGTAAAGCGTTTTGCTCAGGGCGTGCGAGGCTTGCTCCAGTTCGTGCACTGCCGATTTGATGCGTTCGATGTCGTCGCTCTTGGCCGCCTCGCGGGTCTTCTCGATCGCGCGGGTGACGGCGTCCTTGTCGGCCTGGTTCAGCTTGGCTTCGTGTTCCTTGATAAGTTTTTCCAACTGCCAGCACATCGAATCGGCCTGGTTGCGCTGTTCGGCAAGTGCCCGTTTGCGCTTGTCTTCTTCTGCGTGGGCCTCGGCGTCCTTGCCCATCCGCTCGATTTCACCCTCGGACAGGCCGCTGGATTGCTCGATGCGCACGGTTTGTTCCTTGCCCGTGCCCAGGTCCTTGGCCGAGACGTTGAGGATTCCGTTGGCGTCGATATCGAATTTGACTTCGATCTGCGGCATGCCGCGGGGAGCGGGCGGGATGCCTTCCAGGTTGAACTGGCCCAAGAGCCGGTTGTCGGCCGCCATTTGCCGCTCGCCTTGGTAGACCTTGACCGTGACGGCCATCTGGTTGTCGTCGGCCGTGCTGAAGATCTGTTTGCGTTCGGTGGGGATGGTGGTGTTGCGCTCGACGAGTTTTGTCATGATGCCGCCCAGGGTTTCGATGCCCAGCGACAGCGGAGTAACGTCGAGCAAGAGCACGTCTTTCACGTCGCCGGTGAGCACGCCGCCTTGGATGGCCGCGCCCACGGCCACGACTTCGTCCGGGTTGACGCCTTTATGCGGCTCCTTCGAGAACATCTGCCGAACAAGGTCTTGCACCTTGGGAATTCGCGTCGATCCGCCCACGAGCACTACTTCGTTGATGTCCTTGGGCGAGAGGTGCGCATCCTGCATGGCCTGGTTGACCGGCCCCCGGCAGCGCTCGATCAGCGGATCGGCCAATTTCTCGAATTCGGACCGGGTAATGGTCATTTGCAAATGCTTCGGGCCGTTGGCGTCGGCCGTAATGAAGGGCAGGTTCAGGTCTGTCGACTGGGCCGAGGAAAGTTCTTTTTTGGCCTTTTCGCAGGCCTCTTGCAGGCGCTGCAGGGCCATGGTGTCCTTCATCAGGTCGATGCCCTGCTGCTTTTTGAATTCCTCGGCCACGTATTTGATGAGCACGTGATCGATGTCGTCGCCGCCAAGGTGGGTGTCGCCGTTGGTGCTGATAACGCGGAACACGCCGTCGGCCACTTCCAGCACGGAAACGTCGAACGTGCCGCCGCCAAGGTCGAAGACCACGATTTTTTCGTTCTTTTTCTTGTCCAATCCGTAGGCCAGCGATGCCGCGGTAGGCTCGTTGATGATCCGGGCCACTTCCAATCCGGCGATCTGGCCGGCGTCTTTGGTGGCCTGACGCTGAGAATCGTTGAAGTAGGCCGGCACGGTGATAACGGCCTTGTTTACCTTGTGACCCAAGTAGGCCTCGGCGGCCTCTTTCAATTTGCGCAGGATGAAGGCAGAGATTTCCGGAGGCGTATAGTCTTTGTTGCCGACCTCGACTTTCACGTAATCTTCAGGCCCGCCCACGATTTTATAAGGAATGATTTTTTCCTCGGAGGCCACTTCGTTGTGGCGCCGGCCCATGAAACGCTTGATCGAGTATATCGTGCGCATGGGATTGGTAATGGCCTGTCGCCGGGCGGGTTCGCCCACTACGGTCTCGCCCTTATCGGTAAACGCGACCACGCTGGGGGTCAAACGGTTGCCCTCGGCATTGGGGATCACCTTTGCCTCTTTGCCTTCCATTACCGACACGACCGAGTTGGTGGTTCCCAGGTCGATGCCAATGATTTTTTCCGCAACAGCCATTTATGTGCTCCTTTCAGATGTATTCTTATGGGGGTTAGACGAAATTAAATACATGTTTAGTCAGGCCAATCCCCAGACAATCGGTTGTATATTAAATTTGCTCCGTGAGAATTGTAGGTTTAGAAGCCGGCATATTTCGACCGCTTCTGGCACTCACAATAGTATCTTTTTAAGATTGCAAAGAACATGCCGGATAAAAAAAGACGGAATAGGCCGTCCGTGTAACATCTTTATTAGTAATGAGTTGCGCGTATTAAATCAAACTAGACTGAATATAATCCACTTGTATTCTATATCCAGGCTGCCATTTTGACACCTTGGCCGGTTGACATACCTGGCCTGGGCGGTTAAAAGGAAAGGTTTCAAATATATTACATTCTCCCAACCTTGAGCTAGTGTCGTGGCCAAATCCAAGCTGAAAAACGAAGCCGATAATGGCGGAAAGAAAAAAACCGCCCGACGCTCGGAATTGACTGCCCAGCCTTACATAGCCGGCATTGCCCGAATAGATCATCAATTATTGGATCTTCTCCAGCGGCGGGCCGGCTTGATATTAGGCGCAGCCAAATGCACCGATCCAGAGAGCAAACTACTTTTGGCCTCGGCTCTTTCGGACGAGAAATTAATGCAACTGGCCGACAATTTCCCCGGCCCATTGCCCACGCGATGCGTCGAAGCCATCATCCGCGAGCTTACAAGCGGGTGCCGGTCGCTGGTCCGGGAGTCGCGCATCGCTTTCATGGGCCCGATGTACAGTTATAGTCATCTGGCGGCCATTCATCGCTTCGGCCAAAGCGTGGAATTCGTGCCTGTGGCTACCATCGCTGCCGTGTTCGAAGATGTGGAGCGCGGCCATTCCGATTACGGCCTGGTGCCTGTGGAAAATTCCACCGACGGGCGGATTGCCGACACGCTCGACATGTTCACCCGCTTGCCGGTGCGAATCTGCGGGGAAATCGACCTGAAAATCCACCATTTTCTTTTGGGCCGTTTCCCGCGCAACGACGTCAAGGAGGTCTACAGCAAGCCGCAAGCCATTTCGCAGTGCCGCAACTGGCTGGCCAAACATCTGCCCGCCGCCCGCACGATCGAGGTCACCAGCACTTCCACGGCCGCGCAATTGGCCGCCGAAAAACCCGGCGCAGCGGCCATCGCCAGCATTCAGGCCGGCGTACACTACGGTCTGGAAATTCTGGCCGAAAACATCGAAGACAACCCGGGAAACATCACCCGGTTCGCCGTTATCGGCGGCGACAGGCCGGAGCGGACGGGCAACGATCGCACCGCCCTGTTGTTCCAGACGGAGCATCGGCCGGGCGCCTTGCACGAGGCTTTGAATATTTTCAAGCGTCAAAAGCTAAATCTTACCTGGATCGAGTCGTTTCCCGTTCCCGGCATGGCTCGGGTGTACTTGTTTTTCGTGGAAATGGAAGCCTACGAGACCGACACCCGCTTCCGCCGCGCCATAGCCGCCTTGCAGAAAAAGACATTGCGCCTGGAGATTTTAGGATCTTTTCCCGCCGCCACGGTGGTGGAATAAAAATAAGTTGCTAATTGCTGAATGATGAATGCTGAACAATACAATGAAACCGCTTGCGGTTTCGCGAACTACAATAAAACCACTTGCGGTTTCGCGAAATACAACAATACCGCTTGCGGTTTCGCGAAATACAACAATACCGCTTGCGGTTTCGCGACAAATAATATGAAAGTGGGCAGTAAACTGCCCGCCCCTAACCGATCTTAACCACCAATTCGCAACCACTGACTACAATTCACCATGAGAAAACCGTTTATCGCCGGCAACTGGAAGATGACTCAAAATCGTGCCTCGGCCGTGGCCTTGGCCGAGGGCGTGGCCAAGGCTGCCAAGTCCATCGAAGGCGTTGATCTGGCCGTGTGTCCGCCGAGCTGTTATCTGGACGCCGCCGGCCGGGCGATTGCCGGCTCGAACGTGGCCCTGGGCGCGCAAAACATGTATCACGAAAAGGAAGGGGCTTTTACCGGTGAACTCAGCGCCTCGATGCTTTGCGACCTGGGCTGCAAGTACGTCATACTCGGTCACAGCGAACGCCGCCACGTCCTGGGCGAAACCGATGCCGCCATAAATAAAAAGGTCCATGCCGCCTTAGCCGCCGGGCTTGTGCCGATTGTTTGCCTGGGCGAATTGCTGGCCCAGCGCGAGGCCGGCCGGACTTTGGATGTCATCCGCACCCAATTCGACGGTTCTTTGGCCGGGCTGAGCCCCGAGCAGATGACTAAATTGGTAATAGCCTACGAGCCGGTTTGGGCCATTGGCACCGGCAAGGTTGCCACCCCCCAGCAAGCGGAGGAAGTGCATCTCGATCTTCGCAAAATCATGGCCGATCGCTATAATTCATCTGTAGCCGATCGGGTTCGTATCCAGTACGGCGGCAGCGTGAAGCCCGATAATGCCGCCGAATTATTGGGGCAGCCGGACATCGACGGCGCCCTGGTCGGTGGCGCCAGCCTGAAAGTCGATCAATTCCTTGGCATAATTGCCGGGGTAAAACAAGGTTAGCAATCCGCACTCTCATAACTTTTAAAGGAATCCATAATGCCAGTTATCCTGATGATCCTCCTGATTTTGACGGGAATTTTTTTAATCGTGTTGATACTCATCCAACGAGGCAAAGGAGGCGGTTTGGCGGGGGCCTTTGGCGGCATGGGCGGCCAAAGCGCCTTCGGCACCAAGGCCGGCGACTTGTTCACGCGAATTACCATCGGCGCGGCGGCCTTTTGGATCATCCTTTGCATTGTTTCCGTACGCCTCATGGGAACGTCAAAAGAACTCATTGATGTGGGAACAACCAACCCGCCGGGGCAACAAAGCTCGATCCCCGCCTCCCAGGAAAAGCAATCCGCTCCCATGGAAAAACAGCCCGCACCGGGCGGCGAAAAGCCTGCCGGGGATATCCCTTCAACACCAAGCAAGTCGCAGTAACGAAAAAGTCGCAGTGACATAAATAAACTCATTCCAAGGCTCTGCCTTGGAACGCAATGTTTGGCATGGCCTCCATCATGCCTTGGCGTGTTTCCAGGCGAGGGCTTGGGAACAAGATATTCCATCTTAATCTACCAAGTCGCAGTGACGGCGGAGTGATAATTTAATGCTCTTGAGCATGACCGGTTTTGGCGAATCGCATTGCCAGGAAAACGGTTTGGCCGTCTCTGTCGAGGTGCGCACAATAAACAGCCGCTATTTCAAGCTCTCCGTGCGCTCTTCCGAAGGTTACGCCGCGCTGGAACCGCATATCGAAGATACCGTTCGCCGCGTAATCCATCGAGGCACGATTCAAGTCACCCTGCGGGCCGAGCGTCTGCGCACGGCCGAGGATTATCGCCTTAACATCGACGTGCTGGAACGCTATCGAAACCAACTGGAAGAACTCAAACGCCGTTGGGATTTGAAGGAGGATATTTCGCTTAACGCACTATTGCCCTTGGAGGGCGTGGTCAACGAAGAATTGAAGATTCTCCACGACGCCGAGGCCGACTGGCCGGTGATCGGCCGGACTCTGGAAGCGGCCTTGGAACATCTCGGCCGGATGCGGGCCGAAGAGGGCCGCGCCATGGCCGCCGATCTAACGGCAAATTGCAGGGCCGTGGCGGAAAGTTTGCAACAAGTCGAATCCCGCTCGCCCCAGGCCGTGGAGGATTATCGCGCCAAATTACATGAAAAACTGCAAAAAATCCTGGAGAAATACTCCGTATTGCTCGATCCATCCGACCTGATCAAGGAAGTCAGTTTTTTTGCCGACCGCACCGATATCTCCGAAGAAATCGTGCGTTTGCGCAGTCACGTGGAACAGTTCCTCTCTACCATGGAATTGCCCGAAAGCTCCGGGCGCAAGTTGGAATTTCTCACCCAGGAGATGGTCCGCGAAGCCAATACCATCGGCTCGAAGGCCAACGACGTGGAAATCGCCCGGCAAGTGATCGAAATGAAAACGGCCATCGAACGCATCCGCGAAATGATACAAAATATCGAATAGCCAAGTCCCCTCTCCCTCTGGGAGAAGGTTCGGGTTAATACCGTTGACATGGTATTATTTGTAAAGCCGCGACCATTGGTCGCGCTGAATAGGTGAAAAATCTTTTGTTTTTCCAAAAACGCCACCACTGGTCGCGGCTTTACCCAGAGAACAATACATGAGCGATTCAGCCCTCACCCCCGGCTACCCTCTGGGCGCCTCTCCCAAAGGGAGAGGGGAGAAAGGCTTTCACGAAAGATTGGTGATTGTGTCCGGCCCGTCGGGGGTGGGCAAAACAACGGTTATGCAGGAGGTTTTCCGGCGCGCCCCTGTGCCGCTGGCAGCCAGCGTTTCGGCAACCACCCGGCCGCCCAGGCCCGGCGAAGTCGATGGGAAAGATTATCATTTCCTTACAAATGACGATTTTCAACTACACCGCCAGAGGGGTGATTTCCTCGAATGCTGCCAGGTTTTTGGCAAAGAACACTGGTATGGAACCCTCTGGAGCGAGGTTGCCGCTGGCTTTAAAGCCGGAAAATGGGTAGTCTTAGAGATTGACGTGCAAGGCGCTTTGACGGTAATCGATCGCTTTGCCGACGCGATTTCGATTTTCATTCAGCCAGGTCCGCCCGAGGAACTTGAACGGCGGCTCCGCGGGCGGGGAACCGAAAGCGAAGATTCTATAAAACGGCGGTTGGCCAGGGCCCGGGATGAATTGGCCTTTGCCCCGCGATATAAATATAACGTCGTGAACGACCGGATCGAAAATGCCGTGCAAGAAATCTGTAACATACTGACCCAAGAATGGAAGAAGGTCCAAGATGATTGATGAACTGCGAGAAGAGGAAATCGTGCATAAAGTGGGCGGGCGTTTTAAACTCTCGACCCTCATCCAAAAACGACTGGTAGCCCTGAATTCCGGCGCCCGGCCCTTGGTCGAGATAAAAACCGACAACAAAATACAAGTCGTGATCCAGGAAATCCTGCAGGACAAGATTTATCTGGATACCGAACTTAACGTGCAAATCGCGGCCGACCAGCAAGCCGCCGCGGCCGACGAACTGGATTTCCGCAATCTATGATATTGGAAATCGGCAGTCAGCTTTCAGCCAACAGAGCCTTCAGCAATCAGCTTTCAGCCAACAGCTCTTACTGATAGCTGACCGCTGAAAGCTGATAGCTTTTTGTCAAGGTAATTATCATGAAAGGCCGCGAACTACTTATCGGTGTAAGTGGCGGAATCGCCGCCTTCAAAACCGCCGCCTTGGTCAGCCGGCTGGTCCAGGCAGGCGCCGGCGTGACCGTCGTCATGACCCGCTCGGCCGCAAAATTAGTGACACCTAAAACCTTCGAGGCCCTCACCGGCCGAAATGTGCTTACCCGGGTCTTCGGACCCGGCGCACATCCACACATCGAATTGGCCGAAAAGGCCGAACTGCTTTGCATCGCACCCGCCACGGCCAACATCATTGCCAAGGCCGCCTTGGGACTGGCCGACGATTTGCTGAGCACCGTGCTTTTGGCCTTCGACGGCCCGGTGCTCATGGCCCCCGCCATGAATACGCTGATG
>JBEKSO010000191.1:0-7979 GCA_049516935.1 Thermoguttaceae bacterium | reverse complement strand
AGATCCATACGGTGACGATGCCGACAAGTATCTGAGGCGCCAAAAGCAGAAACCACTGCCGGATAGTCAAGCGACGCTCTCGGCGTGCGAAAAGCAGGTAATCGCAACCCAATACGGCATACAAAGCTGCGTATGACAAATAGCTCGTTCCCAACAGCAGAATCGATGCCAGCACGATCCTGGCCAATTCCCAACCTCTTCCTCTCCAATTCAGGTACAGGTAAGCGATCACAAGCGGCAGCAATATTGTCAGCGAATAGTACCTGCACTGGCGGCAGTAAAGAAAAAACGAAACGTTGCAAAGCAGGCCGATCGACATGATAATCCATGTTACCGTGCCCAACCGGCTCCGTGACATCCAATACAGTATCACCCCCACGCTCAAAATGCCGCAGATTGCAAAGGGAATTCGCGGCCATAAAGAACTTGTACCGCTGACTCCCACGAACGGCGCGGCAAGGTAATAAGGTACGGGCGGCTGATATCGGCCGTGCAGATTTTTCAACAGAGCGCCTGAATGATACACATATGCATTGTGACCGATCATGGCCGTCGTATCGCCGGTGCGGGCGATTCCCCGGGCGAAAAGCGCGGTATCGGCTTCATCTGCCCAAAGTGGATAGTGCCCCAGGCGAAAAAACATAAGCCCGCACGACATGAAAAAAACGCCAATGCTCAGCGGCAGCCAAAACCTCAATCCGGCCGGTCGGTTGCGACCAGCCTCCGGAGGCGCACCGGTCGGTTCGGCGGGTGATGCGATATTGCCAAATTTCCGGCCCACGGACTTTTTTTTGCTTTTGCCGGACACATTATCCCCAAACAACAAAAATTACTTATTATGCAAAAAATCAAAAACATGCCCACAATAATAGATTGTAATGCGGCAAAAGATGGAAGGCCAGCGGGTAGCCCAGCGGGTAGTACTTGAACCGATGCGGCCTGCCGCAAGAGTATAAACGGCAATCGAAAAATCTCGCCATCCTCTTGGGATTTCGTCCCGCCGGTGTCGCTGTATCCTAACAAATATCCCGAAGGATTTCGTCCCGCCGGTGTTGTTGTATTCTAATAAATATCCCGAAGGGATAATATATGATAGCCTAGGGTTGCCGCGCAGCGGCTATCCTAGGACAAGGGCTTTAATCAATCAGCAAATTCGTCTTCCCAACCAAGGGTTGATATCTTTTCGCCGAGTATCGAACGGAATTTCTCAAGCTTGGGACGATCAACAATAACTTCAGTCAAGTTATTCAACGAGCCCAGTACGTCGATCTCTTTCAGCCCGCTTGACCCAGTTAGATCAAGCGATTCTAGCCGGAATAGCGGCGTTAAGTTGCCCAGATCAACATGTCGCATTCCACGTAAAGAAAGTCTCTTGATTCTTGTCAATCCAGATATTGGGGAAAGGTCCTCAACCCGAATTAACCCCGATAGTTCCAACTGCTGAAGAGATTTCAACTGTGAGAGCGGGTTAATATCTGATATTCCAGGACAATCCCTTATCTTCAAGTATTCGACTCGATTTAAGCCTGCAAGAGGAGACAAATCAGTAAGAGATAACATGTTAAGCATTTCTATCCTCCGAAGCCATGGTGCCTTACCAAATGGAGAGATATCTGAAACGCCCGAATATCCGTTGAGAACGATTACACCGATGTCAGCGACTGGTAAAAGCGGAGTAATATCCTTGAAAAAAGGTCTAATCGCTTGTGGAATTTCGTTAATTGGATCTTCGAGGATTTTTTTTATTCTCGGAACCGAATTTGCATCAATAGCCCAGCATTCACAGATCCTGGCCAAAACGGTAGCTCTTCGATCATTCCCATATCCATGAGGTTCAAGGAGCATATCTACTGCTCTTTTGCTACCAATCATTGCAATTGTATGCGCACTAGCAGCCACAATATCAACACCAAGATGCCGCAATTGTCTGTAATTGAGCAAAGACAATACTTCATTTCCAGCGGCCGCTAAGATCCGAGATTCGCTGGAATCTAATGGAGGTATAATGTGATCTAGGTGTGTTAACACTCTCTCTCTGAGATCCTTGTTTAACTGGTGTCCTGTTTCCAAGCACGCCACGGCCAATGCAAAGCACCTCTTGCTAATTGATGTATCGCTGATATTAGCTTCCCCTTTCGCAAGCAACATCTCTACCAATGCGTTTCCAAATATGACCCCACCAACTTTCGTCCCCGCAGATAGCACAATAGTCTCGTGCCATTGATCATATTCCGTTTTAGACACTAGGTAGCCTGTCTGGTTAAGGGCACCGGCCGCACAAGCTGCGAGATACTCCTGAAATGTTCTATGCACAAAATCAATGCGTCCTTTAGAAGGCTCACGTAAAAGGCCTGTTCTAACGATTAAATAATCTAGAATGTCTTCGCAGGTGCAGTCCTTGAAAATACTCTGATCAAGCAATTGTACATTGGGCTTTATCCATCTAAGCGCATCAGATCTCGACACCTCAATATTATATCTATCATCCTTAGCCTCATAATTGCGCATCATATCCAAAGCAAGTCTCTGCAATATCATCTCTTTATCTCTAAGCGTCAGATTCCCCAGCGGACCATCTGGAAGAGGCACGTCGCGTTTTAAGTCACGTTCGTCAATGAGCATCGTACAACACCGGTCGTAAAGGTCGACCCGTTGTTTCGGCAAATAACCAGACTCTCGCCAATGTAACGCGCAAATAAGTGCGCACAAAAGAGGAGTTCGACATAGATCGCGCACTCGCCTATTCGCCAATTCTCTCAGCTTTCCTGGTAATGAGTCTCTAGCCTTCTTAAGATCAACCAACTCTTTGGAATCGAGTCCGGTGTCAATAACTGCATCGTGCCAATTATTTATAAACTCTAATACCATCCCATCATTCATCTCCCTTAGCTCAGCGGAGACAAACGATTTTGGAGGATGCCAGAGGAGTTCCTGATTCCCATGGTCCTTTTCTGGAAAAAATCGCGATGTGATGTAGACTCTATTTCCGGGACACAAATCGACAAAATCATCAAGCCAGCGCCAAAAATGTCCTCTATCCCTCGCTGGTAATTCATCGACACCATCTATCAACAATACTCCTCTCTTGGAATCTAATACATTGCTAAGCCATTTTCGAGGGGGCGGTAAACTCCACACTTTATGGTCAATGGTATATTGAGTAAACTGATTCATATCTGGATGCCGGCGTTCTCTTCCTTCAAGCTTTCTCAGCGCAACGAAAAACGGAACACCGCCGAACCATGGATTTACATTTTCATCGCGAACTGAGCATTGGAGGGCGATCCAGCTCAAAAGTGTCGTTTTGCCGGAACCCGCTGCTCCTCGGATTGTCATCAGCGGCTCATCGCGTAATGCTTGTTCGGCATTTATGAATTGCTTGTCTTCTCTTGAGATGGCCAGTTCAAGAGAAATATAAGCAAGAGCAAACTGTTGTTTGATGTCGCGCGTTTCTCGGACGCCAAGTATCTTGAGTCGGCTAAAAGAGCGCTGAACCTGTTGAAGATATTCGTTTTCAAATTCCTGTTCCTCATTGGATTCAGGTTGCCGCGTGGAGAACATCTGCAACTGTCTTTGTATTTCTATGAATCTCTGCAGAATAACCTCAAAGTTCTGAGCAGATTTCTCCATCTGTTGTATACATTCAATTAGTCTCACTTCTGATTGCTCATGTGTTCCTCGAATAAATACATCAATGGTATGCAGCGCCTCTTGAGACTCGTTAATTTTCTCTATCAACTCGAAATGTTCTCTTCGACGAAGCCATTCAAGATAATCCTGAATTGTCTCGGATCTCTTATCGACTGCACATTTTGTTCTGTTATGTAGACAGGTATCCAACCACTGAGCGAGGCTAGTCGCCAAACCTGTTATTGAAGCTACAGAACCAATGTAATTTAATGTGTTCGAATCCATGATTGGGGTGAAAAAGGGGTCAGGGTGAAAAAGGGGTCAGAATTATTTTTTGACATTCGGGAATTCCGGGGATATCATACATAATTAACAGGTTTGCCCTTATTCCTTCTAAATCCAATTTAAGTCCAAAACTGCCGATCCAGCATGCGGTAATTTATCGCCTCGTTCAGATGCATCGGTTTGATGTTTTCGCTCTGGTCCAAATCGGCGATGGTGCGGGCCACGCGGAGGATTTTGTCGTGGGCGCGGGCCGACAGGCCCAGTTCGGTCATCGATGATTTCAGCAGGTTCAGGCTCTCCTCGTCCAGCTTGCAGAACTGCCGGGTTTGGCGATGGCTCATACCTGCATTGTATCGGATCGCGCCGCCGTCGAACCGCGCGGTTTGCATCTGCCGAGCAACGACCACCTGGGAGCGAATCGTTGCGCTCGACGTGCCCGGCGATCCGCCGGATAGATCCTTAAATGCCACCGACGGCACTTCGATGTGGATGTCGATTCGATCCAAAAGCGGACCGGAAATCTTGCTCATGTACCGCTCGATCTGCGGCGGCGTGCAATGGCAATTCCGCCGCGCGTCGCCCCGATATCCGCACGGGCAAGGATTAAGCGCCGCAATAAGCATGAAATTCGCCGGAAAAGTAGTGCTCGACAGCGCCCGGGCAATGGTCACAGTCCCGTCTTCCAGCGGTTGGCGCAACACCTCCAGCGTCTGCCGGTTGAACTCGGGCAATTCGTCGAGGAATAAAACGCCATTATGCGCCAGTGAAATTTCGCCGGGCGTGGGCGTCGATCCCCCGCCCACCAGGCCCGCATTGCTGATGGTGTGATGCGGCGAGCGAAACGGACGCACGGCCAACAGCGGTTGACCCGGCTTTAGCCGCCCCACCGCACTATAAATCCGCGTGGTCTCGATCGATTCGCCGGGCATAAGATCGGGCAGAATTGTGGGCATCCGCTTTGCCAGCATGGTCTTGCCCGAGCCCGGCGGACCGATCATCAAAATATTATGCCCACCCGCTGCCGCGACCGTAAGAGCCCGCTTGGCCATCTCCTGACCGCGGACGTCGGCGAAATCGGAGTCGTAAGTTGAATATGTGCGGAACAGGTCTTCCAAGCGCGAGGGGCAGGGATCGATCTCGATTTCGCCCGCCAGAAACGCCACCGCCTGGGCAAGGCTGGAGATCGGAATGATGTCGATTCCTTCGACCACGGCGGCCTCGGCCGCGCTATCGGCCGGCACGAGCATGCCGCTAAGTCCTTCCTCCTTGACCGCGGCCATGGCCATCGACAAGGCACCTTTGGTCGGCCGCGTGTTGCCGTCGAGTGCCAATTCGCCCACTGCGGCGTATTGCTTTAGCCGCTCGGACGCAATCTGCCCGCTGCCCACCAGAATTCCCAGTGCAATGGGCAAATCGAACGACGCCGCTTCCTTCGGTAAATCTGCCGGTGCAAGGTTGATTACCACGCGATTTTGCGGGCGTTGAAAGCCCGAGTTCACAATTGCCCGCTCCACCCGATGCGTGCTCTCCTTGACCGCTTGTTCAGGCAGCCCAACTAGAATCGTCTTTGGCAGCCCGGCAGGCGAAACATCCACCTCGACCTCGACCGGCAGCGCGTCGATCCCCACGAGCGAAAAGGTCTTTAGCTTTGCGAGCATGGAAGTTGAAAATCACAGGTTTTGAAAAGAATATTTAACCCCCAGATTGTGGCACAAATGAAAGGCTTTTACAAGTATCCTTTCCTCTGTCCCCCGTTGTCTAGTCTCTTGGCCATATCCCCTAGTCCCGACATCCTGCTAGTTGCCAAATCTCAAGGGAAAAGGGATACTATAGGAGAGGGTTTTAGGCCCCGGGAGATCCCCACCTATGAGTGATGAGTCTGTACAATCCGCCAAATCGGACGTCGAGCACGGGCTATCGGGCCGGCAATTGGGCGATTTCCGCTTGATTCGTCGTTTGGGCCGCGGCGCAATGGCCGAGATTTATCTGGCCGAACAACTCTCGCTCAAGCGGCGCGTGGCGGTAAAGATATTAAAACCCGACTTGGCCAACGATCCTACTTACCTGCAGCGCTTCGAGATCGAGGCCCAGGCGGCCGCGTCGCTGGTTCACGCCAACATCGTGCAGATTTACGAGGTCGGGCACGTCGACCGCCGCCACTACATCGCCCAAGAGTACGTCCAAGGCCAAAATCTCCGCGATTGGCTTGCCCGCAACGGTCCTCCGGACGTGGCACATGCGCTTTCCATCATGCGGCAAGTCGCGTCCGCTTTGGCCAAAGCGGCGGAAGTGGGCGTGGTCCATCGCGACATCAAGCCCGAGAATATCATGATCACCACTTTGGGCGAGGTGAAAGTGGCCGACTTCGGTCTTGCCCGGCTTACCCGCGAAGGGGCCGCCAACGGACTGACCCAGATAGGCATCACCCTTGGAACGCCGCTTTACATGAGTCCCGAACAGGTCGAGGGCAAGGCGCTGGATCACCGCAGCGACATCTATTCCTTAGGCGTGACCTGTTATCAGATGCTTGCCGGATCGCCGCCGTTTTCGGGCGATACGGCCTTGGCCGTCGCCGTGCAGCACCTAAAAACCCAGCCCAAACCCCTGGAAACCCTGCGTACCGACCTCCCCCCCGCCCTGTGCCGGCTGGTTCACACGATGCTCGTTAAAGATCCGGAGCGGCGCTGCGCTTCGGCCCGCGATATTTTGCGGGAACTTCGCCGCATACAGATGGAGGTTTTCGGCCAAGACTGGCCGGAAGAACTTCCCGGCTGGGAATCGCTGGCCGGTGAGACTGCGCTTCTTTCCCGTTCGGCAGTCACCCAACAACTCGACGGTCTGATGAAGACCCAAGCCATGCAGCAAAGGCCTAGCCGCCGCTATCGCTGGATTTTATTGGCCTTGGCGGGCACTTTTCTGCTGGGCATGGTTTTGGCGCGTTTTGCCGTGACCGAACCGTATTTACTCGCCGATGCAAAATCGAATCCCGGAGATTTTCCCCAATGTCCTACCGTCTCGCAACAATGGTATTACGCCAGTAAATACGGTACCGAAGGCGCATGGAAAAGCATCGAAAAATACTTTCCAAAAGAAGGCTATTTCATCGACCGCGCAAACCAGCAATTGGCATTGCTGTACCTCAAAGAAGGAAATTATGACGAAGCGATGGATATCTTTGAAAAATTTACCTACCGGGGCGATAGCGAGCGCGAACTCCGGGCCTTTGGACTGGCCGGCCAGGGCGTAGTCTTATCCTACCAAGACAATTATTCGGAATCCACCAATATATTAATTTATGAATTTCTGCCGCTTAGAGACAGCCTAAACAACGCCCAAATGGAACGCTACGTTCAGGAAGCCGTCAAACGGAACAGCTCCAATCGAGATTCCCCGGCCACGGAAAAAGAATGAAAACAATTGCCTGCGGAAAAATCAAACGGCGATTGACAGCCTCTTCCCGATTTAGTAGAAACTAAAGTTCCCGTTGGCTCGCAACGGCATGGCATTTGGTTTTACTGCGCCCCCTTCGTCTAGTGGCCCAGGACATCGGGTTCTCAGTCCGAGAACAGGGGTTCGACTCCCCTAGGGGGTAGTAGATACTTTTGTACAGTATCGCAATCGGTTGCAACGATTGGCAAAAAGCCCTTGTTTTCAGGGGCTTTTTGTGTTTCTTGCGATTCCTTACAAAATCGTGCCGCCGCCTGCTGCGCCTGATTTTGCGCCTCAAGTGCGCCGGATTTTGCGCCGCTTATTGCGCCGCCTTGGACTGCCCGGTCAAAGTCGGCATCGGTCACTGTCAGATAGTGCCGCGCCGCAATGGGAGCGCTGTTGCCCAACCACGCCACTACAACGTGCAAGGGATGCTCTTGGGTTAGTTCCGTTTCACGGCTCGCCCGCATGTTCTGGAAAGCCCGCTCCCACAACCGGACACCTGCCCGTTTGCATATCCGTTCCAAGGTGGTCCGAAGATTGGCACTTGCGATTCGATGTTTAGTGATTACTTGGATAGCACCCGGCTCCCATACATCTTCTAAGTATGGCCGCAACTCGGGAAACAAGGGAAG
>JBEKSO010000190.1:0-7995 GCA_049516935.1 Thermoguttaceae bacterium | reverse complement strand
GCCGGGCTTAACGGCCAAGGTCGACTATGAGCGATTTATTCACCGCCTCGATCACGATCCGATCGATAACATTTCTCCTCCTCCCGTCCCCCCTAACAATCCCATTGACCCAAAATTTGTAAAGCAGGATCTCAACGTCGGCAAAGACTATGCGGTGCGGGTTCAGGAACTAAATGTTTCGTTCAAAAAGGATATAACTGACAACCTCAGAGTCCGCTTGGACGTGTGGGGGATGGAAAAGGACGGCACTCGACAGGTCAGTGCAATCAGCAAGTGCTACTCCCAGTCCGCAACAGTTCCGCCTGACCATCCACCAGTTGATAATTACTTGAGCGCCAGGTGCCACGTGCTCAGCGAAATGCAGGTGATCGACTGGATAACCACGGAGATCAAGCCCGTCTTCGAGGCCCGCCTGGGCGATAATATCACCATCGAATATTCCCGGCCCATGCGGAACTTTACGGCCGCCGATTCGATAACAACGCGGTTTTACGACGGAACCGGGAGGCTCACCTACAATCCCACCGCCAATCCTGCCACTAATAATCCGAATCCGTATGCATTCGCCGTGGCGCCGGACAGCTATACGCAGATGGATCAAGTGAAGATTGGCGTTCAAGTGACGGACGATACCAAGGCTTATGCTAATTTAATGGCCGGCGACACAATCGACCGTGAAATAGACATGGAACGCTGGTTCAACAACGTGGACATGAGACTGACTAACACCTCTTTTGAGAATGTAAACCTCACCGGTTATGGCAAGATTTATAATGAAGACGAGTCTTTTCCGAACCTGGCGAACGTGACGGCCGTGAACCAAGGCCCCGCAGTCAACGGAGTTACGAACTCCCAGCCGACCAGCGCCGTGGTAGCAACCGCACTTGTCCATCCCATCGACTATCACAAGTCCACGACCGGTTTGAAAGGCGTGTGGCGGCCTTATGGCGGCGGCTACTCGTCAGAAGGGCTGGCGCTTGTGAGCGGCTATGAATACTGCGATCTCGAACGGAAGTACGCAATCCACAACATCCTATACCCAACAGTCGGGGTGTTCGATCAGGAGCACACAATTACCAATAGTTTCCAGGTAGGTCCCGACTATCGGTGGTCATCCAGCTTAGATACCTATGTGCATTACAAATTCCAGAGCGCCATCGAGCCGCTGGCCGCCGTTCAACCGTGGAACGGAGTGTTCAACACGAAATTGCCGCAGCACGACAATATCGTGGAAATCGGTTTCAACTGGATGCCTTCCGATTGGTTCATCTTAAACGCATGTATTGGAGTCGAGAGAGGCGACAACCATTCGGACCTTGCCAATTTCGACGAGGAAAACTACCCGATGTCATTTAGCGTCTGGTACGCCGCCAGTTGTAGATGGTCACTGTCTGCCGGTTACGCCGTGTACTCGAACTTCGTGACGCAGGACATTACGCTGGCCGATCAGCAAACTCCCCCCGCCGCCTATCCCGCGGTTAGAGGGCAGTGGAACTACGGCGCGCAGGCCCACGTTGTGACCCTCGGTTCGCGTTACGCCGCGACCGAGCGGATTTCGCTCACCGGACAAGTGGAATGGGTACGGGGAAACAATTCGATCACCAACTCGACTATGACGTTTCCCATCGGGACTACTCCGGTCACCGACTTGGGCAGCTTTTGCCGAGTGACCAACGATACCACACGCGTCACCATGGGCGTGGACTGGATGATCACACCCCGGGTTGTCAACTTTTACCGTTACGAGTTGTATAACTTCCTGGACGAGGCGCCGGGCTACCAGACCGGCACGGCTCAGGGATTTTTGGGAGGATTTTCCGCGATATTCTAATATTTCCACGCTTCCGGCATATTGCGGCCTAAAGCAGGATTCGCAAGAAGTTGCTTATTTAGCAGCAGGCAGGCTGCGGATATAAAGCAACAACAGGGCGATAACAAGCAGGATCGGCACGAGAGTGGCAGCCAGCCATATTCTTCGATAAGTGTGCTCCTGAAGGGCATGCTCGGCCTTATTCTGGACTTCCGCGACCACCTTCGCGCCGCCGGCCAGGGCGGTTTCCACCGGCTTGACCTGGAAGGTGTGAATCAACGAGCGGGCATTGGTCAAGGCGTCCACCGCCGCGCGCAGTTCGTAACGCGGCTGGCCGACTTCCATACCCAGGCGCTCCGCCTCGGAAAGCGTTTGTTCGGCGGTAGTGATGTTGAGTTTAAGTTTATCCAGGTCGGAGCGCAGTGTGCTCGCAGCCTGTGCCCCGGCGAGCGTGGCCCCGAACTTGCCTTCCGCATGGCATCGAATGCAGACCGCTTTGTCTCCCATTCCCAGCATTTCATCCGAAGGCCGGGTGATTTCGTGGTTACCGTGGCAGGTGACGCAACCGGGGAGTCCGACCTCCTCGAATTTGTGTTTCATGCGGGCCGTCTCGAAGAGCTTGGCGACCTTTCCATGACAAGCGCCGCAGGCGTTGGCCACGGTATCGACCTGCGGCGGCAGTGCCCCATGGTTGCCGTGGCAGTTGTTGCACGTGGCGGCGCTTAGGTCGCCCTTATCCATCATTGCCTTGCCATGCACGCTTTCGCGCCATTTGGAATATTCGTCGCAAGCTAAAGGCTGGCCGTGATATTGGCGCCCTTTCATGCGCTGGGGATCGGAATGGCACGCGGCGCAGGTCTTGGCCACCCGCGTGCGGTATACGGTCGATTCCAGTTCCGTCACGGGCCGAATCCCGTGTTTGGTCTTGTCTTGGGCTGGACCGTGGGGCTTATCGTGACATGAGATGCAGGTGGCCACCTCCGGATCGCCCGTGGCTTTGAGTCGTTGGCCATGTCCGCTGGTCCAATATTCCGCGAGTTGATCGGTTCGCGGAGAAGGCCGATAGCGTCGCATGTATTCGATGTTCGCGTGGCAGTCGCCGCAGAATTTGGGCACGTCGGCGGGCGATTTCACGGTGTGGAAACCATCCTCCTCGGCATGAGCCGCCCTGGGTTCATCGGCCTGGGCGTTGCCGCCGTGGCAATCGGTGCAGCGGAGTCCCCTTTGCCAATGGATGTCTTTGGTAAGATCGGCTTCGGTGATGAAAAAACGCAGTTTATCACCCTCCCACACGTCTCCGTTGCCGTGGCAGAGCAGGCAATTGTTCTCTTTCGGCGGAGTATCTTTTTCGTCCGCGCACGCCGCAACCGCCGCGGCAATAATGATCAGCGGAATCGGCAGCAGAATTCCGTGGAAAGTTCTCATTCGATAAGTCCCCAAGCGGTCATCACGATAAAGAACAATACTGCCAGGGCGGCGAGGAAATTCAAAATCCTGCGCGGGCGTTGGCGGCCGGCCCCATAATCCAAAAAAGGTACGGCCAACACCACCAGCCCGCAGAAGCCGAAGAACAGCACGCCGACCATTTCGCCTTCCAGCCACTGGATGCCCCCGATATGCGCGGGCAGATGTTTTAAAGTCTGAAACATGAAGAGAAAGTACCACTCGGGTTTGATTCCCGGCGGGGCCGATCCAAAGGCGTCCGCCTTCTGACCAAGTTCCCAAGGAAACAGGGCTGCCAGCGCAGCCAATATTCCCAAGGCCACGTACCAGCCGACCATGTCGCGCAAGAGGAACTGGGGAATAAACGACATGGATGGGACTATCTTCTCATCTCCGTACTGCTTGATCACCTTCGGGGGAATGCTTATTTCGTGTTTTTGCACCAGGAACAGGTGAATCGCGATCAGCGCCAGAACGGTCAAGGGCAGGATTACCACGTGGAGGGCGTAAAATCGGGCCAGCGTATCGCCGGTAATGTCTTCTCCGCTGCGGGCCAGGAGCAAGAAATATCTGCCCACCACGGGAACCGCTCCCACAATTGCCGTGCCCACCCGGGTGGCGAAAAACGACAACTGGTTCCAGGGGAGCAAATAGCCGCTGAATCCGAAGGCCAAAAACACAAAAAGCAGCAGCACGCCCGTCATCCAGGTGATTTCGCGCGGAGGCCGGTATGCCCGCATCATGTACGTGGTCAAGACGTGGAGGAACAAGACCCCGATCAGCAAGTTTGCGCTCCAGGAGTGGACCGAGCGGAAGAGCCAGCCGAAATCGATCTCGGTCATAATTGCCTGGACGCTTTCGAAGGCCTGATCCGGAGAAGGTTTGTAATAAAGAGCCAGGAGGATGCCCGTCACAACTTGTATGGCAAACAAAAACAAGGCCATTCCACCCAGGAAATAGAAGATCGTCGTGCCATGGATGGGGACGTGCTTATGGGCGGCCAACTCAGAAGCCACGTCGAGACCCAGGCGCTCGAAGAAATAATCCTTCAGCCGCATTATCCACGTTCGGCGTTTCGATGAATCGTCAGGCGATGCGCGAAACAATGATCTCCTCCTGTCCGGGATTTCCCTTGCCCTTTACCACTTTGTACATTTCCAGTGGCCGAGGCGGCGGGCCGGATACGTTGCGGCCGTTGACGTCGTATAGCCCGTTATGGCAGTTGCAGAATATATCGCCTTCGGCCGGGCGGAATTCCACGGTGCATTCCACATGCGTACACACGGCATTGAAGGCCCGCGGTTCGCCGTCCACAAGGATGAGCAGACAGGGCTTTCCCCCAAAATTAAAGGGCGGCGGCCAATGACCTTCGGCATCCGGCTTGAGTTGATCAATGCGATAGGGAGCGACCATCTCCAAGGCCCCGGAATGCGTGGCCTCGCGTGGTTTCAGGAATCGGACGACGGGATAAATAATAGCGGCCAGCGTGCCTGCAATGCCCGCCTGCAAGCACATTAAAAGCCAGTTGCGCCTGGAGCCGTATTCCGCCATGCACCGCCTCCCTAAAGATCGAAAAGGTGTAAACGCCGTTGGCGCTTTTTATATCAAATCGCTAAATGTCTGTCAAACTCCCACGAGGCCCCCGGTGTATTCAGCGGGGGGTAAATATGCCTGTTTTTAAAATTTTCACGACAGAACACCCTTATTTATCTTGTTGCCGCGGAGGAGGAATTGTTACTGTCGGGGCCGCGATGCCCAGATCCCGACACAGTGAGGAGAGCCGCTCCAACAGCGTCGCTTCCAGCTTGCCGGCATAATGGATGTTGTGGATGTCGTTGCCGGCTCGCAAAAAGTCCAAGTCGTGCTGGATTTCGTCCAGTTCCGACGCGATGCTCTTGGCTCGATCCGGCTCAAGCGAGGCTGTTGCCAAGGCCTTTCTCGCCCGGGCGATTCCTTCATCTATGCCGCCCAATGAATTTCGCAACTCCTTGTGATATAATTGAAACTTCTTCACTTCCGAAGCGTCGTGGCAGGCCGCGCATACTTGCAGGGAAGCCCTCCATAGCACGGTTCCGGATGGGGAAACTTCTTTCACTTTATGGCAGGTTGGGCAACCCAGGCGCGTAAGCGCCATTTCGCCTACCGAACCCGGCATGATTTCGCTGCCCTTGCCTTGGAGCATCTCGACTTGCACTTGATGATGGTTGGGGTGGCAACTCGTACAATCTCCGGCGAAATGCGCAAGCCGGTTCTTGTCCAGGGAGTGCTCGATTTTTAAGTGGCAGTCCGTGCAATCGATTTTATGTTCCGCCACGTGCTTTTGATGCATGAATTTGAAGTCCTGGATTCGCGCCAAATCGCCTTCCCGGTTGTGGCAAACCATGCATCGTTCGCGCGGCACCTCACCCTTTCCGCGTATCACGTCGCCATGACAGTTTATGCAGTCCACGCCTTTTTTATAGGCCAGATCATGCGTGAATTTGACATCCCCGCCCAGATCGAATTCCTTGGTGGGAATCTGGTGGCAGTTGGTGCAAGCCGACAGGTCCTCGTTGAAGGGCATATTCTTGAAGTGGCAAAGGTAGCACGTCGTAAGCGTCACGGCCATGTGCTGCTCGCCTTGGACGATCTGGCTGTGGCAACTGGTGCAGCGCAATTGTATTCCGCGCCGCGTTTCGCCCAGATGCGGGGTATGGTCGAAGTTGATCCCGCGGTATACCTCCCGGCCCGACAAAAGACGCGTTTCGTGGCAGCCGGAACGCAGGCAACTGGCGTCGGGGACCTCCGCTGCCGGGCGGGGGCCTTCGCTGCTGGTAACATACTTGGCCAATTGCACCAGCCCCAGCATTTTTCCCCGCAGTTTGCCCCCGAAACCCGGGGCAAAGTGACATTCGATGCAGGGCACGTCCTTGTGCTTAGATGCCTTCCAGGAATCGTAATACGGTTCCATTATGTGGCAGCTTCTGCAAAAATCCGACCGCGATGTATAAAACCCGGCGCAAAAAACCAATATCAACATAAGGAAAAGAAAAGACGCGAGCAGGGCCAAGAGCCGCAAAAAGAGTTGACGGACCTTCCGCCCGATTTCCGGCATTCTTTCGCGCATCTTTCTCAGTGCAATGCGGAATTTTAAGCGCCGCCGCCGTGCTTTCCCGGATCTTTTCGAGCGGGATCCCTTTGCCGAGTCGTTCTCAGAAACGTTATCAGTGTTCACAATGTCATTCCATGGCGGCCACAATGATACCGGCCAGCAGGCCCAGTCCCACAAGCAAGGCAAAATATCCGCCCAGCCTGACCATCAACAAATACCTTTTCGAAGGGACGGTCTTGCGCATTTGCTCCAATTCGCCTTCCCGGCGGAGCCGCTCCATGTATTCCGGGCGTTCGGTTTTGAATTCATCCTCGCCATATAGTCCGGTGAGCACCGACATGTCGGCGGGAAATTTGTCCGCTCGCAGGTGCGTGTTGAAAAAATGAACGGCGAATACAAATCCGGTGGCCAACAACGCCTGGGTGGAATGGATTACCTTGGCGATATTCAACGTTATCCCCGGCAGGAACAAACAAAACAGGTTGGGAAACCATAGTATTAATCCCGTGCTGCCGATAATCAGCACGTCGGCAATCGCGCCCCAAAAGTCGAACTTATCCCAATATGCCCAACGTTCGAAGGTGGGTTTCGGTCCCAACCCGACAAACCAGCGGAGCATGCGGAAAAAGTCTTTCACGTCGCGCCAGTTCGGCACAGGCGAATCCGGGCCGAAAATTAAACGCATCCGCGGCTTGCCCCCTTGCCGGCCCTGGCGATAACGCACGACAAGTAAAATCATGTAAGCGAAAAAACACACAAAAGTGCTTACCGCGAATACCCGATGCCAGATGCTCGTAGACGCGAATCCGCCCCATATAAAGGCCAAATATTTGGCCCAATTGTACTCGCTATACTTCAAGGGAACGCCGGTCATGGCAAGTCCCAGGAATGAAACCAAAAGCAGGGTGTGCCCCCAACGATGGAAGGCGGGAAATCGTTCGTAGGCCTTTTCGCCCGGCCTCAAGGGATGCACGCGGCCGTTTTGCATAACGTCGATCAGACTGCGCACAAACCAGAGCATGCAATGCACGCCAAAGAAACTGAACACCGTGATCATCAAAGTCATCAGCGTCACGTACACCCAATACAGCACCGGATCGGTTTGCCGGTTGGTGTGGTCGGCGTGCGGATCGAAGTTCGCGAACCTGCGATTGGCGTTGGAGTGACAATCTCGGCAGGTATTTAGCTTGTTTTGCGTGGAAACGGGCGAGAGCGGGTTGGAAACCGCCAGAATTTCATGCGAGCCGTGGCAATCGGAACACTTAGCCGCGGGTCCGTAACCCAACTCGGTCAACTCGCCGTGGATGCTCATCGCGTATCGGCTGGAGAGTTGTCCGTGGCAGTTGCCGCACAAATGGGGAAGATTCTGGCGGAAGTGGCCCGACTCGGCAAATTCAATGCTGTGTCCCTGGTGACAGGAAGTGCACGACGGATGCCGGGTGCTCTTTCCGCCTGGCGCCAAGCGATTGGCGGGCTCTCCTAGGCCTTTTCCACTGGCATGAATACTCTCTTGCAGCTTTTCGGCGATGAAACGGTGGCATTTTCCGCACGTCTGGGCCACGTTGGCCGAATAGAGCGAAGAGCGTTGATCGGCCGGTTTGTAGACGCCGTGAGCACCGTGGCAGTCGGCGCAGGACGCGGTCACCTGCAG
>JBEKSO010000189.1:0-7997 GCA_049516935.1 Thermoguttaceae bacterium | reverse complement strand
CATGTTTACGTCAGTCTGGAGCGGAACATGAATTGCGGTTTCGGGCGGTGCGGGCATTGCCAACTGGGGGCGAAGTTCATCTGCAAGGACGGGCCCGTGTTCAGTTTCGCCGAGATCGCCGATATCTTTACCAAAGAGGAGATGTAAAGATGCCCCCTGCTAAACCCAAAGTGGCGGTTTACAAGTTTTCCAGTTGCGACGGCTGTCAATTGCAGCTTTTGAATCTGGAAGACGAATTGCTCGATTTGCTGGGCGCCGTGGAAATAGCCTATTTTCTCGAAGCCCGCCGCCGCGTCCTTCCACCGCCCTACGACGTCGGACTGGTCGAGGGAAGCATTTCCACCGCCGATGAAGAAGAACGCATCCAGCAGGTCCGCCGCGATTGCAAGTATTTAGTCGCCATCGGCGCCTGCGCCACCTCGGGCGGCATTCAGGCCCTCAGGAATTGGGCGAACGTGGACGATTACATCCGTTGTGTTTACGCCAAACCGGAATATATTTCCACCCTGGAAACGGCCTCCCCGATAGCTTCCCACGTGTTTGTCGATTTCGAGTTGCGCGGCTGCCCGATCAATCAATATCAACTGTTGGAATTGGTCTCGGCCCTTTTGACCGGCCGAAAACCGAACGTCCCCACGCACAGCGTGTGCATCGAGTGCAAGCGGCGCGGGCTTTCCTGCGTCTTGGTATCGCAAGGAAAACCATGCCTGGGACCGATCACCCAAGTCGGCTGCGGAGCGCTGTGCCCGGCCTGCGATCGGGCGTGTTACGGCTGTTTCGGGCCCATGGAACAACCCAACATCTCTTCGCTGGGCCGGTGGTTCACCGACGAACTCGGCCACAGCGACCGCGACATGAAACGCATGTTGCGTTTGTTCAACGGATATCTGGAGCCATTTAAACAAGCAAGTGAATATTATGAGCGACGCGAAAAAAAGCAATAAATCCGGCACGAGAACGATCAGCGTAAAGGCCCTGGCCCGCGTGGAAGGCGAAGGCGCGCTAAATATCACCATGCGCAACGGCGTAGTCGAGGATCTGCAATTTAAAATCTACGAGCCGCCCAGGTTTTACGAGGCATTTTTGCGCGGCCGGGGTTACGAGGAAGTGCCCGACATCACCGCCCGCATCTGCGGCATCTGCCCGGTGGCCTACCAGATGAGCGCTTGCCACGCCCTGGAAAAGGCCATGGGCGTTTTCGACCAGGTCGATCCGGCAATCAGAACTTTGCGCGATCTGTTATATTGCGGCGAATGGATCGAAAGCCACGTCCTGCACATGTTCATGCTGCACCTGCCCGACTTTTTGGGATATGAAAGCGCTATCAGCATGGCCCAGGATCACGGCCCGGTGGTTAAACGCTCGCTCAGAATCAAAAAGGCGGGAAACGACCTGGTGTCGCTCTTGGGCGGGCGGTCGGTGCATCCGGTGGGCGTGTGCGTGGGCGGATTCCACAGGGCGCCTCCGCAGGCCGATGTCGCCACGCTTCTGCCGGAGATAAAATCCTGCCTCGACGATATGTGCGATTTGACCCTGACTTTGGCCAAAATCGTGAAATTCCCCGAACTGGATCGTGATTATGAATTCGTCGCCCTTTGCCCGGATAATGGGTATCCCATGAACCTGGGACGTATCAAAAGCAATAAGGGCTTGGATGTGGATCAGCAGGAATTCGGCGCTGTGGCAAACGAGTTTCAGGTCCAACATTCCATGGCCCTGCAAGCCAGGTTTAAAGACAGGGGTTTTTACGTGGTGGGGCCCTTGTCGCGGCTAAACCTTAACGCCGAAAAACTGCATCCCAAGGCGGCCGAAATCCTCAACTCGGTTTGCAAGACATTGGGAAAATCGTTGCCTTGGCGCAACAGTTTCCTTAATTTTATGGCCCGGGGCGTGGAAACCGTCCATGCCTTGGCCTTGGCCGTGGACATAATGAAAAACTACGCCTTGCCCAAGCGCTCGCGGATTCCCATCACTCCCCGAGCAGGCATCGGTGGTCACGGCACCGAGGCGCCCCGGGGCATCTGCTGGCACGAATACCGCACCGAGGCCGACGGCACCATCGCCACCGCCCGCATCATGCCGCCCACGAGCCAGAATCAGCCCACCATCGAAGAAGACCTGCGCCAATTGGCCAATCAAATCGCCTCGCTTTCCGACGAAGAGATGGCCCTGAAATGCGAACATCTCATCCGCAACTACGATCCCTGCATCAGTTGCGCCACGCATTTTCTGAAGGTTAAAAGAACGAAATTAGATTAAGGCGTTGATTCTCTGTATAAAACAATCAAGCCCACGGGTTGTAACCCGTGGGCTTATATTTTATCATCACTGTTTATGGAACAAAAATTACCTGCGGGACGGTTTTCCAAAACCAAGATTGTGGCCACCATCGGGCCGGCCTGCGAATCGCTGGACCGGTTGAAGGCTTTAATCATTGCCGGGGTGGACGTCTTCCGTTTGAACATGGCGCATGGAAGTTGCCGGGAGCAAGAGGTCCGCTTGGCCGCCGTGCGCAAGGCAATGGAAGAAACCGGCCAATTCGTGGCCGTGCTGGCCGATCTGGCTGGGCCGAAAATCCGACTGGGCGAACTGCCCGGTGGGCAAATGGATTGTCACGCCGGCGCAAGCCTGCGCTTCATCCGCGGCACTATCGCCCGGCAGCCGCGGGAATTGACAACCACATACGAACCGCTGGTCGATGAGCTTGCCGTCGGCGATCGGGTGATGTTGGCCGATGGCACCGTCAGCCTGATCGTGGAAGAGCGCGGCAAAGATTTCGCCCAATGCCGGGTGGGTCAGCCGGGCCTGATCCGCAGCCGGCAGGGCGTCAATTTGCCCGGGGTGAAATTAAGCGTTCCGGCGCTCGGCCCGGAAGACCGCGAAAACGCCGTTTGGGCCTTCCGCATGGGGATCGATTTTATCGGCCTAAGTTTCGTCCGCGCGGCCGATGACGTGCGTCAACTAAAATCGCTCCTGGCCGGCCCTCACCCTAACCCTCTCCCGACCAACCTTCGGTCGGTGCCCGGAGAGGGGACAAATCCGGTCCCTTTTTTGCCACAGGTGATCGCCAAGATCGAAAAGCCGGAGGCCTTGGACCATTTGGACGAAATCGTCGAGGCGGCCGACGGCGTGATGGTCGCCCGGGGCGATCTGGGCGTGGAGACCGATATCGCCCAAGTCGCCTTGGCCCAAAAGCATATCGTGGCCGTCTGCAATCGGCAGCGCAAGCCGGTGATTATCGCCACTCAGATGCTCGACAGCATGCAACATTCCTCGCTGCCTACTCGAGCGGAAGTGACCGACGTGGCCAATGCGATCCTTGACGGGGCCGACGCCTGCATGCTGTCCGGCGAGACGGCAATCGGCGATTATCCCCAAGAGGCGGTGGAAATGATGCACCGTATCGCCCTGGCCACCGAGCCCATCTTGCCGAGATGCCGACTCTCCCTGGAACACTGGCAAGATGCCAGTGCCACACGCCAAGTGGAAACCTCGGCGATAACTCCAATTACACAGGCAATTGTCGACGCTGCGGGCCGCATTGCCCAACAGGTAGCGGCCAGGCTGATCGTGGTGGCCAGTTCCAGCGGGGCCACGGCCTTGGCCCTGTCGAAAAATCGCAATCTTGTCCCAATCCTGGGCGTAAGCGAGAGCCAAGCCGCCCTGCGGCGGATGTGCCTGTACTGGGGCGTCTTCCCCTTGGCCGGGGCCCCGGTCGGAAAGAGCATGGAATTGCTGGAATATGTCACTCAACTAGGCCGGCAAAGCGGTTACCTGAATCCCGGCGACCGCATCGTGTTGATCATCGGTACGGGCCTATCCGCCAGCGCGCATAATGCAATTGTGGTACACGAGTTGTGATTATGGATTGGGGATTAATCAAGGGATGGTCAGTTTACTGACCCATTTATATCTACCATGTGCTACATTCCATAACCTTTTTGCTATCGTCTATACCATGCTCATCATTGGAACGGCGAATCGAAAAAAGGGCCAAGAACTGGCCGATTTGTTCCAGCCACTGGGCGTGGAGCTAAAAACGCTGGCCGATTTTCCTGGCGTGGCGCCCGTGCCCGAAAATGGCGAGACTTTCGCCGCCAATGCCGTATTCAAGGCGGCAGGATACGCCCGGCAACTGCACCGCTGGGTATTGGCCGACGACAGCGGGCTGCTGGTCGATGCCCTGGATGGGCTGCCTGGAGTTATTTCCGCCCGCTTTACCGGCGAAGATGCCACCGATGAGGGAAACAACCACCTTTTGTTGCAGCGCCTCGGTGATACGCCCATCGAAAAGCGCTCGGCCCAATTCGTCTGTCACATGGCCTTGGCCGATCCTGAAGGCGCGATCCGGGCCCAAAGCGATGCGGCCTGCCGCGGCCGGATTCTTTTCCAGCCCCGGGGCGAAAACGGCTTCGGCTATGATCCGCTCTTCGAAATCCTGGAATATCACCGCTCCTTCGCCGAATTCGGCCCGCTGGTAAAAGCCTGCCTGAGCCATCGCGCCCGGGCGGCACGGCTTATGATCCCGCGCTTGATGGAACTGGTCGATTCGGGAAAAATGAATGATTAATAAATGAAGGGAAGACGATTTGCACCCTTGAATGCCAATCTTAGAAACTCCAAGGAGCCCCCTGCTCAATGAAGCACGGCGACGACGAATTTTCCGATCCGCTTGAGAAGGCAACCAAACCCCCGATGTGTTCACCGGGGGCTAAATATCCAGGATCTATTGATTCGGGAAATCTTGCTCCAGGCGCGGAAAACGCCCCTGCGATCCCGGCCGGGCACGACATCGAAGCCAACGACCGCTGGTGGATCGACAACGTCTATTGCGGCGACAAGATGCGGCAACTTTCGGTCCGGGCGATTGTGTCAGGGATGCTCATCGGCGGGCTGATGTCGGTCTCGAACCTTTACGTGGGCTTGAAGGCCGGCTGGACCTTGGGCGTGACCGTCACATCCTGCATCATCGCTTACGCCGTGTTCAAGTCCTTGGAGGCCGTGATCCCGGCCTATCGCCGAAATCCGTTCACCATTCTGGAAAACTGCACCATGACCAGCGCCGCCAGTGCGGCTGGTTCCATTTCCGCGGCCGGCATGGTTTCCTCGATCCCGGCGCTTTACCTGCTTACCGGACGGCCCTTGCCAGCCTGGCAAATGATGATCTGGATGGGTTCGATTGTGATATTAGGGCTGTTTATGGCCGTGCCCTTGAAGCGACAGTTGATCAACATCGACAAACTGCCTTTTCCCTCGGGCACGGCCACGGCGGCAACCTTGAAAAGCCTGCATTCCACCGGAGGCAAGGCAGTGCAACAAGCAAAGGCCCTGTTTTACTGCACTATTCTCAGCAGCTTGCTCAAATTTTGGGTCGATGCCTGGGCGCCGACCATGATCTGGTTGGGAAACAAGCTCAAGCGTCCCGACATGGGATCAACCTTGGCCAAGTATGCCTTTCCCGATAATTTCCCCCTTTTTCCAGGCAAATTTGGAAATTATCTGCTCGACCACTATACGATCTGTTACGAAGGCTCCGTATTTATGATGGCCGCCGGGGCGATCATGGGCATTCGCATCGGTGTTTCGCTGCTGTTGGGGGCCATTTTTTTCTACGGCATCATGGCCCCCATTTTGGAATGGCAGCAGATTATCCAAATAACGCCCGGCAAGGCGTTGCCCAGCATATCCGGGGGCTGGACCGTCTGGCCCGCCGTCGCGCTTATGGTCTCGGCCGCTCTAACCTCTTTTGCATTGCGATGGCGCATAATACTTCGCGCCTTTAGCGGGTTGACGGCCATGTTTAACACAAAAACCAAGGAAAAAGACGTTTTGGCGCAAATCGAGATGCCTACCTGGTGGTTTATGACCGGCGTGGCAACGGCCTGCGTTTCCTGTGTAATCTTTGGGCAATTGTTCTTTGCCATTAGATGGTGGATGAGCGTGTTGGCCGTGGCAATAACCTTCATACTATCTGTTGTCGCCGCCCGCGCCACAGGCGAAACCGACATTACTCCGATCGGCGCAATGGGAAAAATCACCCAACTTACTTACGGCGTAATCGCTCCGTCGAACATAACCACAAACCTGATGACCGCCTCGATTACCGCCGGAGCGGCAGCGCAGTCGGCCGATCTGCTGACGGATTTGAAAGCGGGTTATCTTATAGGAACAAACCCCCGCCGACAGACTATCGCCCAATTTTTCGGCGTGCTAGCGGGCGTGCTCGTTTGCGTGCCGATTTATACGCTCATCGTGAGGATGCCTGTTTTCGATCCGAAGGCACCCGCCAAGCAGGTGGTAAGCCAAGGCTCAAAAACCGGCCCGTCCGCCGATTCCGTCGGTGGAAACAATGGAAAAATCCCGGCAAAGGACAATTCCACTAATCCTAATATGCAAACCAATTTACTTACCAAGGAATTTCCCGCCCCTTCGGTTGCCGTCTGGAAAAGCGTGGCCGAACTACTTGCCGAGGGTGTTCATAAATTGAAGAAGGGAACGGTAATAGGCATGATTATCGGCGGGATTCTGGGCATGCTGATTTCGCTGGCCGAAGAGTTTTTGCCCAAGCGCTATTCAAGATGGATCCCGTCGGCCACGGGCTTGGGCATCGCCGGCGTTATCCCGGCTTATAATTCAATTTCCATGTTTATTGGGGCCTTTGCGGCCTGGATTTGGATGAAAAACCATAGCAAAAGCGCGGAAAGTTTCGTTATTCCCGGTTCCTCCGGACTTATCGCCGGCGAATCGCTGACGGGCGTATTCATCAATATCTGGAAGGCCGCGGCGTTTTTCTTTTCCTATTGACGTTTGCATGGCAAATGGACCGAGGCCGTCTAACGGACGGCCGGAAAATGGGGCAAAAAGGTTTACTTGCCAGGGCATTATCCAAGCAAACATCAATAATCTTTATTTATCTTCATTTTGAGCTTTGCAATTTTTTTTTCGTCAAGTAGAATTGAATTGTGGCGTTGCGGAAGGCCTTTTTTCATGAAACTCTTTTTTGTCGTTGATTTTATTGGCTTTTTCCCGCTCTGTTCGGGCTGCGCGATAATCCGCGCGCCCTTATAGGCGGATCATCAAACAGGTACCGTAGCGATGAAATATCGCTACAGGGGGCCAGGCTCATACAACGGCAAAACCTCCGAAGTATGTCGCCTGGCCCCAATTTTTTTATAATAAAAAAAATGCCATCCTGAGCGAAGTGAAGAGTCAACTGAGCTTTCAGCCATCAGCAATCACAACATATCAGTCTTAAGCCTAAAGCCTACAATTCTATAACCGATAGCCTTTACTAATGAGGTCCTTTGCTAACACCAGGATGAGAGTACCATAATTCAATAGGGAGTCTGACCAATCCTCTGTATATAAGTCTTGTACTGATAAATATTTGTGTAAATGAAATCGAATCCCACCTCTTTTGGTGGCATACACGAATGAATATTTTTGAATTTTTAAGCAGAAGGCTATTTACAAGTATAGAAAATATGTTCTAATTAGTTTTAATTAGTAGATGCGGTGATCGATGGATTATGGATCTAGTGGTTCCGTTTGGTATTGATGGGTGCATACTGAGTCGCAACATTACCCAAGGCCGGAAGACAAATCCATATTTCTTATTATTTATGAGGCAGCGCAATTTGAGGGACATACCTCGAGCCGCATTGGGTGGATCGTCCCTTGTGTGAACTGTGCGATCTGTACCGCACAATATCGTCGCGCGGTAATGCCTCGTTTTTCTGCTTTTGATTGAATTGCCGCGCATGATAGTGGTCCACCAACCTGAGAATGACAGGTTCGTTGGTGCGGCAGTTGTACTGCCGCACCCAGGGGAGGCAGAGCAACTGCCACCCCACCAACCTGTCAAAATGAATTTGTCGGATCACTAGTTACGTTTCGGTGCTTTGGGTATTCGGGTGAGCTTGCACCGGCTAGAACGGGCTGAATGGATGCCCGCCCCGATTGTGTAGACCTTTTCTCTTCTTAGCGAGGTACGGATC
>JBEKSO010000188.1:0-8023 GCA_049516935.1 Thermoguttaceae bacterium | reverse complement strand
AGGCGAGAAACAAGGATACATAAACGCTGACGAACTGATGCGACAAGTGACCTTGGAGCAGGCCGTCGCATTTTACGGCGTAAAGCTCCCTGAGATTCATCGGGTCGGCAATGAAATCCGTACTCGATGTTTTCTCCATTGCGGGCAAGTCTGTGAAACGGGTGACCGGGCATTGGCTATCCAGGCAGAGCACCCGGCAAAAATCTGGCGGTCCCACCAATACGGCTGCGGCAAGGGCGGGAACCTCATTTCCATGTGCGACTTTCTCAAGCCAGGCCCTCACTCGGACGGCAAGCCCAGAGGCGAACGGTTCAAGGCCATCATCGCCGACCTGTTGGCCATGACGCGCGGCGAATCATCGCCGTCTATCTCGATTCCACCAAAACAGCCGGCCGCAGGAACTGTCCCGTCAACAAAAAAAGAGTTACAGACGAATGTTCCGCTGGCACAATCCGACAATGAACGCGCCCGTGGCTTGGTGAGCCTGGACCAAAAATTCATAGTAGACGTTGCCAACATGAATCCCAAAGCGGCCGCCTACTTCCGCAACCGCCCCTTCCTCACTCCCGAGGTGTGCAAGAAGTGGCGTATGGGCTATCTTCCCCGTAATACGGGCGGAGACCATGCAGGCGGAACGATGCGGGGAAAGATCGTATATCCGCTCCTCGATGAAAAAGGCGAAGTGCTGACCTGGTTTGGCCGCGATCCGGAATATGAGGCGAAGTACCAAGCGTGGTTAGCAGGCGACAAACAAGAGCGGGAGCCCGAAAAATTCCACTTCGTAAAGGGGTTTCATCGCGGAAATGAACTCTTCGGGCAGCACCGGTTGCAGGCGGAGGAAGTGGGAGACAAATTAAAAGGCATTGGCTTGATAGTAGTAGAAGGCCCCAATGATGTGATTGGCTTGGACGCACTTGGCATTCCGGCCGTGGGGCTGTGCTCGAACACGATCACCGCTGAACAGGTGAAAAAGATAAAGTATCTGGCTGACGCCGTTGCTGGCGGTGTAGTGACGTTGATGCTCGATTGCGATGCCGAGGGAGAAGGCGGTGCAAAGTTGGCACTGGTCGAAATCGCCAAAAAATGTCCGGTCCGGCTGGCATGGTCGTCGGATATGTACGATGGTGCATTCAAGGGCCGCCAGCCGGAGTCGCTTAGTCGCGAGGAGTGGGAGAAAATCCGCGCGTTTCTAACGGGCGGAGGGGGAGAAGCGTGAGGCGTTACTCGCCGGTCGGCGAGAGGCGCACCCGCTTCGGCGGCCGATCCCCGGCGTGGGCCGGGGCAACGTGCGGGACCGCACTCGCTGGGCTCTGCTTGCAGAGCACGCGAGCCCCCGCACGTTGCCCGACAAAGATCGGCGAGGGACGAGCCGTCGGGCGTGTGCTAGTGCGGGGGCTCGCGGGCGAAGCCTCGCGAGTGTGGTCCCCTCATAGAAGCGACTCCTTGTCTTCCGCGAGCCATTTTTGCGTCGGCTCCGTCCGCGCATGGCTTCGCGGAAGACCTCGGGGTGGGACGCGGGGATGGTACATGGTCTTTGGTGGATTTGGCGGGTGGGTTTCAGTGACGACTAGTGGATTTGGCGGGTGGTTTTCGCATGAAAATAGTGGATTTGGCGGGTGGTTTTTTAGAGGATTTAATGAACACAAAATTGAACAATTTCGGCTTATGGAAGACAAGATTCAAGGATACATGTGATGTTTTTTAGGCTGCGCCAAATATAATGTTACAAATATATTGTTAGCAAAGGGCTGTTGCCTAAAAGATAATTGAAAAATTACTGCAAACCATAGGGATTCGTTTCAATTTATAGCGGACTAAAAAATGTTCCCGGGGGGGCCGTCGGAACCAGGATCACTTCAGCGGTTCATAGAATCAGCGAAGAGTGAAGACTGTCTGTGTTCCACTCGGGATGCTCGGCCCGGAAGCGGCTGACAAAATGCGTTCGGGCAAAATGCACTGCGTTCTCCTTGGCATCGGATTCAGATTGGCCTCCGGATCGAAGATCATTAAAAATCCGGTCCATGACTCGATCGAACGCCTCGCGGGCTTCGGTCTTAAGATAAGAGTCGAAGGCCGTTTCAAATCCCTGTTGATTAGTGGCATCTCTCTGGTCACGGTCGGCTTGCCAGCGGCGGCGTTCCTCTTCTTTGCGCAACTCACGCCACCAATCCGGCGGTGTCCGCCTGCCGGCGGCCTGCTCCTGCAGGTTATCCATGAAGTAAGCCTGGGGACTTTTTTTGAAAAATTCCTCACCATTGCGTTCCTTTGCCGCCAAGGTCATGTCGGCACATTCGGCAATAAGGCGTGGACTGTAGATTCTTAGGATACGACGGATCGTAGCATTATCCAGATCTATGACATGGAGCGGCTCATAAAGCGGTGAATCGATTGTCATACTGGAACTGGCAGAACTGTCGGCCTCTTGGAAGTGCGGACCACGATAAAAACGGATCGAGTATTGTCCTTTTGCCAGTTTTGTGAAGAGCATTGATGGATGGGCAGTTCCCTCTGGTAGGCGGATGACGCGGTGCTTTAAAAGAACCTCGATGCAACGTATGAGTTTTTGTTTGAGTTTCCATGTCTCGTGAGTGGCGGCAAAACCGATGATGTTAACCGTAAGATTGTGAAGATCAAATTCCGGCGAAATATCGTTTCGCCAAAATATCTTTTTAAGCAATAGATAAAGCCTGCGGCAGGCAGGGTCTAATTGACGGTAAGTGTTAAGATTGAATCTTAAAGCACCTGAAACCGCCTGACAAAACTCAAAGAAAATCGGATCCCAGGCGAATCGCCATGTGCGCGACGATGTGGGATCAAGGGGGAGACTGTAGCTAAGAAAACCAAAACCGACTTCACGGTGCTCACCGCGAATCGGATCATAGAAGTGATCGTTGCGGTAAGAAACGGCGGAAAGTCGGCGGATTGCATTGCGGAAAAGAATGTAATTAAAGCTACCGCGATTAGTCACAGCGTTGATGCACCCAAGCTGTCTCAAGCAGTAATAGGGGGTGGCAAAAAAATCCAGCGTTGGTTGCGGCTGGGAAAACGTAAGGCTTAAAAGTCCCCATAGGTAGAACTCGTCCGTTGGAGTAAGTCCCTCCGGACAGGCGACCTGAACTTTGGCGTTTCTGCGGTGCCGATTCTGGTCGGTGAAGGCGTACTCCGTCTTGAAGATGAACGATTGCCCCAGTGAATTTAATGCATCAAGCGGGCAGAGGGCATGTTCAACCAGCGACAATTGGGCGTGACCTGACAAACATCCGTTTGCTTTTGGCAATTTTATGGAAAACTTGCGGGGCCGGGGCGGGGAATCGAATGCGCCTGTCACAGGAGTGTTACCGCTGATTATAAAGGTCAAGGCGCTTAAAATGCGCTAGAACCGAGTTGACCAAACCGAAGTATTTAGATTTGGTAAGGAAGTTTCCTGAGGAAAGTTTTAGGGAAGTTTCGATTCTTGGCTTGCTCTAGGGCTGAACGTGTTTAGGGGGTTTTGACGAATATTCCTTATCAGTGATCATGCGACGCGCCTCCTGGAGCATGGAAAGGAGAATTTGGTCGGTGTAACGCTGATTATCTGGGCTCAGGCGTACCCAGCCGTATTTGGTCTGTAATGCGATGTGCTTGCGAGGTCTGCCCACGGCATGAACGCGCGGCGGGGGCGGTTCTTTACCCATGCGGATCAACTTCTCGGTCTCAACCACCGTAAGATGCTCGCGATGGATTCTGGCGGCGAGGCGTTTCTGGTGTTCGGGATCGAGCCGAGAGAGCAGATAGAGATGAGTCTTTGTAAATGCCGCTTCTCCGACTTCGCGTACGGACTTCTGCACCTCGGGGATCACCTTATCGACCAGTGCCACGAGTTTGGAAACCTCGCCGAGCGATTTGCCGGTGAAAGCGGCGATCTCTGTAAGCGGCAGATGAAACTCGTCGCGGAGCCGCACGAGGGCGTCGGCCGTCTCGTAGGGGCGCAAATCTGAACGCTGCCAGTTCTGCACGATCTGGTCGATGAGCACGTCACGGGAGTCGGCCTCGGCCAGCAGGCAGGGCACATCGCTAAGGCCCGCAAGCGCGGCCGCACGGTAGCGGCGCTCGCCGTCGATGATCCGGTACTTGCTCGCCTGCGGGTCCCAGCGAACAGTGAGCGGTTGCTTGATGTCGCGGGTGCGAATCGAGTCGGCCAGTTCTTTAAGCGGAGCCTCGTCGAAATACTGGCGCGGCTGCCTAGGATCGGGCTCGATGAGCTTCAGTTCGATGCGGTAGGTATTCCGCAAGGGGACGCGGCCGTCCTGACGGGCTGGGACAGTATCGCCTTCACCGAGTGCGAGTTGCGACGCCCGACTGAGCGCGGCCTGTGCTCTGGCTGCTGCTGACGCCTTCGTGTTCTTTCGCAACGCGGGCGGCGAACTCGTCGAAGAGTTGGCGGGCGATGGCTGCTGCATGGGAAGCGGGGGAATGGAGGGTAATGGGTATGCCTTCATCCACAGACCGTTCAAAATGAGAGAGGTCGGGAATGACGGTCTGGAATACCTTGTCGCCAAGGGTGTTGCGTATCTGAGCGAGGTAAGTGAGTTGGAAGGCACGAGCACGCTTGAATTTCGATACAACGTACCCGAGGAGTTTTAGGCGGGGATTATGGAATCGCCGGACGCTTTCCAAAAGTGCCCGGACGGCCGACGTACCACGGGCACCCCAGTCGGCCGCTTCAAGAGGAATTACAACGAAGTCAGAGGCGCACAATGCCGCGTAGCTGGGCAAGGACATTCGCGGCGGACAATCCAGGAGAATGTAGTCGTATTCCGGAAGAATTTCAGTGATTGCGTCGGCAAGTGCCGTGTGGAGCCGTTGTTTTTCCCATTGCTCACGCTGGGAAAGGTCTTGGCGGGCGAACTGTCCGGTCACTGGAATGATGTCAATGAATTCGTAGGACGTTTTGCAAATTAAGTCCTTTGGTCTGGCGTCGGAGGTTGGATTGAACAGCACCTCCACGCCCGTGGGATGGGAATGATCGGGAAGAAAGCTTTGAGTGATATTGGCCTGTTGGTCCAAGTCCACTATGAGACATCGATGGCCGCGCTCCTGACAGACCGATGCGATGAGCCAGCAGAGGTGCGTTTTGCCCACCCCGCCTTTGAAATTGAGCGATGTAATCACCTGGGCCTGGCGGAGCGTCGAGTCTGGCACGAGCCAGAGATTACCGTGTGACCGATTAAATCGCAATAAAGGCCCCTGCTTGTAGCAGAGGCCGTGCCTGAGTCTCAAAAATACCCAGGATCGTCTGTTTTATCGCCCGCATGGGCTCTGAGGAAGTCGTGGGCGTCGGCGATCATCTCACCGGCCGTCCGGTGGTCGCAATCCACGGTTCCATCCGTAATGCCGCAAGAGCAGGCTGACCAGCCGAAGGTCGAGGCAACACCCGGGAAGTCAACGTCGAATTGGACCAGGACTGATTTACCGTTGTCGGCGACGATGCAAAATGTCCCAAAGTCGCCTTCGCGCAGGGTGATTTTCATGACAAATCTCCGATGAAAAAGGAGCAGAAACTCAGACAGCCGGGGATGATGCCACGAATGACACGCGAACGCCAATTGTTGTAAGGTGGCGAGTTGCTGTCTAAAATAGCTGTGAATTCCACGAAGTTGTAACTGTATGCCCGCTATCGAATCTACCGGCCATGGCTTCTATGTTGATCTAACGAAAAATGAAGATGGTGATTTGGCAATTGACCTAAACGAAAACGGACAAGCGAATTTTGGCGAGATCCAGGAGGTACGGGATACTCTCGGCACAAATGCGGCTCTGCATGATCTATTGGAAGATCATTTCAGCAACGGTTGGGAATGGGTTCCTCCCGAAGACCTGGGGGCCCTGACCGCTGCCCCGATTATTTCTGATGAGATCGAACGGGACGATCGGGGAAACATTATCGAGGCAGGGCGTGTTTATTGGTATCCCGATTATGCCGTGCGGGACGAAATTGAGGAACTCAGAGAAAAGCTGGTGCTTATTTTCCAAGGTGTGACATGAATGATAAGGAACTGAATTCATCGGCGGATTCTATAAGACCTTCTCGTGAAGAAAGGTTGGAATCTTGTCTCATTAGCCTCCTCAATATCCGGGAACTGAATTATCTGGATGACGTGGAGGAAGAAACCAGGGAGGCGGTTCGAGACGCCCTTCGTGTAATTGAAGATTCTTCAACTCCTCAAAAATGAAATCTGACTGCACGGCCGAAACCATTGAAACACCGGCAAATGATTTGATCGAAGAACTGCATGCTGTACGCGACTCCGTCGAAGAACTATATTTGCTGCTCGATAATATTTGGCGCAACAGAAACGAAATACAAAACATTCTGAAAGAACTCATCGAGAAAAAGGAAGAAATCATCGCCTGTTGCCATTGCGATGCCTCGCCGCCGTCATTGGCAGTGGCGATTCAGGAAGGGTGGACAGATTTTCAATTCGACAATGGGCCGGAGTGGGATTATCTTGGAATTTGTGCTGATTGTCAGAGAGAACAATCGGTCGTGGAGCGACAGGCGTCATGTATCGTTTCAAAAAGAGACGATCAGAAAAAACTGTTTTGACGGACCGGCATCAAGTTGCACGATGCAATCCGGAGAAACTGGAAATCAGTCGATTGGCTTGGAGCCCAATTTGCCATAAAAAAGCTGATTTTGGCAGCGATAGAAGGATCGAGGATCTTTAAACCCATAAATAAATGGGGGTGAAGACAGTATATACGGTCGTCTGATCAATAAAAAACGCTGTACGACCATCAAAACAAGGCGGCTCTTCGCATAAAGACCCGCCCGCGCCCCGACCGACGGCGCAAAATTGCCCCCGGACATATAGATTTCACTGCCGTGCAAAAAAATAATTGAACTCGCGCTGCGAATACCAGAGATTTACAAGGGCTTTTGTAATAGCGCTTTTACGTTGAATTACTGCCAATGAAGTCGCAGAAACATAAATATAACAAATATAACAGACAAAATTGACACAATCATTTTTGTATCAGTATCTTGACATTTTGTTTCCAGACATTATGTTAATATCCACTTCTCGGGTAAAACTATCATTGGCTAATCGGCAAACTGTAAAAGTGAGGTATGGGACGCTTGATTGCATAACCGCTTTAGGCCGTTATGGGCAAGTCCACTCGGCACGATGAATAATATCGTAGCACCCTAATCTTCGCGCGAAACAAATTACTTCCATCGGCACACACACTGGATATCGGCGCGCGTTTTTTAGTACGCTTTATTCAGGTAGGAGTATCGTTATGCACAAATCATTCTGGAGTTGGGAAAATACCATCAGTCGGCTCGGATTACATCGAGGAAAAAAGAGCAAGCAGATTAGACAGCATAAAAACCGTTCACTGCAAATCGAACCGCTCGAAGTACGCACTCTACTTAGCACCTATATGGTCACGAACACGAATGATTCCGGCCCCTGGTCGCTGCGCCAGGCCATTCTCGATGCGAACGCCAATCTCGGCTCGGATGATATTAAATTCAACATCGCGGGCTCGGGAGTGCATACCATTGCTCCCGCCACGGCGTTGCCTTACATTAACGGCGAAACCAAAATTGATGCCACCACGCAGTCCGACTATACCGGCACGCCGCTCATCGAAATCAACGGGAGTGGAACCGGCGGAACCGCATTTAAGCTCACGAGCAACAGTAGCGGCAGCACCATCAAGGGTTTTATCATCAATCGTTGCGCCAATTATGGCGTGTGGATCCAATCGAATGGCAATACGATCAGCAATAACTGGATCGGCTTGGACAATACTGGTTCCGCGGCATCGGCCAACCGTTACGGCATTTACATTTCCAGCAGCACAAATAATATCATAAACAACGTGCTTTCCGGGAACTCGGACGGCATTTATTTCGGGAATACTGCAAACGGCAACACCATAGCCGGCAACTACATCGGTACTAATCCCGCCGGCACGGCTGCGATTAGCAACGGCTATGGGGTGCGAATCAGTTCAGGCACGGGCAATACCA
>JBEKSO010000187.1:0-12325 GCA_049516935.1 Thermoguttaceae bacterium | reverse complement strand
AAGAGCTACATGTGGTCGGTCCGTAGGTTACTGGGTATAGATTTCGCAGGTGGCGTTCGTCAAATCGAATTGGAAAGCTACCGAGTTACAGACAACGATCTTGAATGCCTCAAGGATTTGACTAGCACCGTTAAACTCAGATTGAATACCGCTAGCATTACTGATGCTGGTCTAAAACGCATCACGATGTTGAAACAACTGCAGTTTTTAGATCTGTCCAACACTAAAATTAGCGATGATGGTTTAATTTACCTCAGAGAATTACCTCAACTGAAAGAGCTGTTGCTTTACCAGACTACTATTACCGACAAGGGAATTAAAGACCTAAGCAAGGCACTCCCAGAACTTAAGATTCACCGTCGATAAATTATAGAACCATCTCGCCATGACTACTGGTCACTCCATCAAAGGGGATAAAGGGGTCGGGAGTCTTTATTATTGACAAAGATGGAGACAAATGGTGAATTCCGGTCATGCCACGACGACTGCGAGTTTATAGCGGAGGATATGCCTACCATGTGTTGAACAGAGGCGTGGAACCAAATTAAAGACTCCCGACCCCTTTATCACCTCCAAGCGGAGCGGTAAAAAAACTTATTCAGCCGCGAGCAGCCTTTACCGCCATAGGGCATGCGGTTATTTCAGTTCACCGGTGATTTTCTTTAGCTCCTCGGCATGGGCGACCTGGCGTCCATCGGCGAAAATGCTCAGTCCTGGCCCTTTGCCATACTTTTGTCCGGTGCGATCCCAAAGGATGGTGATGATCCGGCCGTGATAAAGAACGTTATCCAGGCAGAACCAGTCCCAAGCGCCGGCGGGAATCAATGGGTTCACATCGAGCATCGCATCGGCACGGGGGCGCAGCCCGGCCAGACCGGTAACTACAAGATCGCAGAAAGTCGAGTGGTTGTAATAGCGGCTTCGTTGGTTATCGCCTTTGAGCCAGTCGCCGTTCTTCTCATCCAGGTACTCGCCGATATACGGCTTGCCATTGCGGTGCTGGCACTTGACGTAGGTTTTCAGGGCCTCGAAGTAATTCTCCTTCGTAACGTAGGTCTGCGGATAATCGTTCAGCACATTGGCCAGGGCAACCAGGGTTTGCGAGGTGGCAAACGGCCAAACCGGTCCGTCCCATTCGCAACCGTGGCCGCTGCCGTGCGTGCGGAACTTGGGATGGCGCCGCTCGGCGGTGGTGATGCCGAAGGGCGCGGAAAATCCGGCCGGATCGATAAGCTGCCGCCAGGCGTCTTCGTAGCCACGGTCGGGCAGCTTGAAATACCAGGGAATGAAACCGATGGCCTCGCGGGCGTCGGAAAAAGTCCCCTCTTCCAGCCAGCGGACCTTGAAAAATCGGGCCTGCTCGTCCCACAACCTCGATTGCACCGCCTGCTTGATCTCGGCAGCCTTGTCGCGATAGGCCGCGGCGATCTCGGACTTGCCGGCCATGGCGGCCACCTCGGCGATTGCCAAGGCATTGCCGTACATGTAGCTGCTGATGCTGGGACGGCAGCCTTGCTTTTTGCGGGCCCCGTTTATGGAATCCTCCATGGCATCCTGCGATTCGAACTGCCAGTAAGTGCCGTCGGGGGCACGCCGGTCGTTTTCCCACTCCTGGTAATCGCGGATAAAGTCGTCGAGCATGCCGACTATAAACGCCTTGTCCTGGTTGACAAGGTAGCGCTGATACGCCGACCAGACGGTCCAACTGCTGTATTTATGGTTGTCGTGCGGCTTGCCGTCGGCGCCGCGGAGCCAATACAGGAGGTCTTCGTCCAGGTAGCGCTTGTCGTGAATCCAGCGGCCTTCGCAGACGTGATGCCCTACGGCGCTGCTGACCGGGTTCTTGTAGGTGAGGAACTCGGTGAGGGCCATGTAGTCTGCCATCTGCTTTATGTGCTTGCGGTAAGTCCACCAGCGATAATAATAGATCTCTTCAAGGTCCTTGTCCGGGCACTCCAGCAGCGGGACGTTCCGCTTCATCCAATCCCAGGACTGCGCGTTGGGAATAAGATTGACAACGTTCTCGTCTTCCATCGCGTTGAAGCGATCGACATAGTGCTTAAAGGCATCGGGCTTCAAGACAAATGCCGATTCGGCCCCGGTGGAGGCGGGCGAGCCCTCCGCGGCTATTACAGTGGATCCCCAAACCGCGGCGATTGCCACGAGCAATAAAGCAAGCGGACGAGTGATCTGTTCCAGCATCAAGGCGACCTTTCTTCAGCGGCGCTACGGATGCGAAGCGCCATGTATGGTTTGCCGGGCAGTTTCACCGAGCGATCGCCTTCAGCATGAACGATATAGCGATTGACGGGCGTGGTCTTGAAAACGCCTTCGACGGGTGTGATGGTCATATCCCAGGTGTCTAAGATTTCGACGCGGAATCCGGCTCCTTTGGCGATCTTACTCGCAGGCAGTTCGAAAATCCACTCCTTGGGACGCTCCTTGCCAAAGTAGACGAGGTAGTACTCGCCCGCCTTGCCGGCAGTGTGGAGATCTTGCCATTTGTCGATTGGCTCCAGCCCTTCGGGCGGGGCAGATTCGAGAACTTTTTTAAGGAACGTAAGCCGCGCCGGGCTTTGCCCGTGGAGCACTCCGCCCTTGGACCACCAGATGACGTCCTGCGGATCCAAATATGTTTCGCCGTGGCCGACGTAAGTCCCCGCGATAGTGCCCTGCCAGAAGTGGTCTACCATTTCTTCGGCCGAAAGTTGACCCCAACGCTGGCCGATATTTCCCTCGTACTTCACCTCGTCAAAAACGATTGGCTTGCGATACACGTCGCGGTAGAGCCCCGCCCGGCCGAAATCATCAACGGCCGAGCCGTTCTGGATGCTGGCATGCGTCACCCACGGCAGCGTGTGGTTGTATAAACGGCCGCCGTTGTGGATCGAGCGCAAGTGGCCGTACGGATCGTTGTCCTGCACGATTTTAAAGAGGCGATCCCAGTCGGCATCGGTTTTTTCTTTCATGAAGTCGAACTCGTTGGCCAGCGACCACCAGACGTTGCGATAAACTGCCAGGCGGGCGACCAGGTAGTGCAAGTAGCGGTCATCAGCGGCTGCGCCCATGCGGTCGAAACCCCAGTGCCCTCTATCATAGGGATGGAAGAGAATAACGTCGGCTTCAATTCCCAGGTCGCGCAACTGGCCGACTCGTTTTTCCAGGTGCTGGAAGAACTTCGGATTGAATCGTTCGAAATCCCATGTATTCGGCGGCGTGCCCTGGAACGGGTAATAGACCGGCTCGTTCTTGTTAAAAGCGTAACTCTTGGGGAATACGCACATGCGGAGCTTGTTGAACGGCGCGGCGGCGAGAGTCGCAAGCGTCTGCTCCTCCAGCGCGTCGCCCTGATGTATCCACGCGTAACAGGTAGTGCCGATTTGCCTGAATGGCGCGCCATCGGCATACGCGAAGTGGAACGTATTGGCCACTCGCACCGGACCGTGATTTTTGGGCCCGGGCTCGGCGACGCTGAACTCGCCGCTCTTTCCATCCAACTCCGCTCGATTGCTCTTTGTCTCGTAACGCCACTGGCCTGCTTGCTCCGGCATGAAGCGGACGCGATACATCCCCTCGCCGTCGTAAAATCCGGCGACTTCTTTGCCGACGCCGCCCTGCGTGAATCGCGCCGAGAAGGTCACGTCTACAAAAGGATTGCCATCGGCCGGGCCTTTCAGTGCGACCTCGAAGACATCCCACTGCTCCACCGAGGCGGCTGCTTCAGCGCACACGCATGCGGTCGGCGCAGCCAGGAGAATAATACCCAGACCAAGAACGATTTGCGAAGTTCCTGAGGTAAAAAGTTTCATAAGATTCTCTCCGTGGTTTGATCGAATGCAGTATAGCAAATCCATTGAGGCATTCCGAGAGCGCTGCCGCAAAAGCCAGCAAAAGTTTGCCAGATTCCACAATACTCGACTAATGCCCAGAACGCATAATCCGCACATAATGGCCTTGGAAGCAGTGGCTTTTGAATCTGTAATTCAAAGTTGAAAACCTTTATTGTGTCCTGGATTGTTAAAGACCGCCTCCCACGGCCAAAAAGTCAAGCAAATTCGGCTGGAAGAGCCGTGTTTGTGAGTGAATAAGGAGCATTGGCCGCCTCGGAATCAATAGTTGCCGGAATATCGTTTTTACCTGCATTCCCGCCAATTAGGCGGATGGCGGTCTAGTTGTCCAGAAAGGTTGCTTTAATGGGACAGTCGTTGAACCTTCCGAAAACAACGGTTGAAAACCGTTGTTTACAAAAATGGGACTTCTCTTGTTGAAGTTGCCCATAGCGACTTTCGTTTAGCGACCCTAGCACTGTCTGGCGTGACAGAATGGTTAACAGGATATATCTTTCAACCTACCCTGAGCGAAGGCGGGGTGAGGATAAAATCAGCGGAAAGAATAAGCCGGTTTCGCATAGATCTTTTTTCGTTTAGCGCCAGCTCAGTATTCGGAACAGCCCTTCGCGGCGTTTCATCATGTCGGGCAGGGCCAGCAAGCGGTCGCGGTAGATGCTCAGCATCAAGCCCGTGATAAAAATCACTCCGCCGCCGATGGTCATCCAAATGGCCGCCGTCTGCACGTCCTGAAGCATGTTGATATAAAGCAGCAGAGTCGCCAGGTAGACCGTCATCATTGCAAATCCGGTGAGCGTCGTGGATCGGAGCCGGAACATAAAACCGGTCGCCAGCAGCACGATGCCGGCCGTCAGCATGCCCAGCTCGTTGAGCGCCGAGAAATGGGGCTCGCTGCGGTGCACCAACACGGCGATCGTCAAGGGCACTCCCACCAGTAGGCTGCCTATAAATAGACTAAACGACACCAGATCATCCTGCCTCTCATGCTCGCGATACAAGCCAAGGTGTCCCAACACCAGTAAGACAACCCCGATTGCCACGCTGAAGATTTCCATTTTATCCCAAATGGTCAAGTGGCTGAGCAGATGCAAGGTGATGAACATCAGGGCGGCCTCGGTAATGGCCATTACCACATACCAGCGGCGCCAACCCGCGTGGCGGACCAGCCATGCCGCAAGCAGACTCGCCACGACCAGCGCCAACAACAACAAGACCAGCGAGCGGTGAACCGTGGCCAAACTAGTTGCCAGGCGGCTTAGGGTCAATAGGGCGGCGGCCACGAATGACAGCGACAGAAGCGCGTTGGCGCACTGGAAGGCCGGCTCGGCCAATCCCGCCCATTCCCACATGGCCAGTCGATACCCGATCAGCAATATCAGTCCGACAATCGCAAAAGTGAGCGTGTAGTACTCCGCGCCGACTTGCCAGTATTGCAGCAATTGCCAGACCGAGCCGCTGGCGGCGGCTGCGCACAGATAGACACTAATCCCATGTTTGCGAAACCCGGCCGCCAGGGCATAGAACAATGCCGCCTCGGCAAAGACCAACGCCAGCGACAGGTTCAGTCGCATTCCGGTCGCAGGCTCGAATACGTGTTCCGGAGTAAGGTGAAACGAAGCCCCCAATACGGAGGCAATTATCACGGCCGTGGCCGATTGCGCCGCCCAGACCAGCGGATTCTCCAGGGAATGCCCGCGAATCAATAGCGAAGTGAATAAATAGAGGATGGGAATGACCATGAGCACCGGCGCCAATTCATCCCAGGTCTTAAAGCCCAAGATTGTGAACAGACCCGCTGCGCCGACGAGCATGGCCGCCGCGGCGCCGAAAAAGTAGGTTGTCGACAACCAGGGCAAGCTATGCCGATAAAGGTGTGCGCCGATATAACAGGCCACGGTGGTCAACAGCATCGCACCCACGAAGAACCAGCCGATGGAGTACAATTCTCCTCCGGGATGCGGCCAGGCAAGGTTCAACGGCCTGTACGTTGCCCGAAGGTGCAACATAACACCCAGCAGCACGGGCAGGGAGCTTAGCAGCAGGCCCAACGGCTGCCCGGCGCGCACAAGCGGCCCGATAGACGATTCCAAAGAGTTTCCACTCTCGCCGGATGGACGGCTTTGCTGCCAGCGGGTCGCCGAGGGAGCGATCAAGTTCACTACCAGTGCCGTCGCCGCCAGGGCAACTATCGCGGCTTCCGTCGTCACCTTCAGGGCGAACAGTTCGATAATCAGCACTTCCGCCCAAAGCAAAGTAAATACCGCCAGATATATATAAATTCCCACCCGGCGCACCACCAGATCGGAATACAAATAGGCATAGATTCCCGCCAAGACCAGGGCCAAGGCCAGGAGTTGTCCCCAGCGCTCGGTGACAACTGTCGGCGGACCGATGCGCCAATGTTGGTAGACGGATGCAAACAGGGGCTTGTATAGCCAGTCGCCGGCAATCTGAGCGCCTAATAAAACAAGCAGTCCTGCTCCCAACAAGACCTGCCCTGACCAGAAAAAGCCCATGCCGAAGCAACTGCGCGAGAACGGACCTTCGGCGTCGGGAAACGCCCGCTCGACGTGAATGCAGATCAATCCCAGTACGACCAGGAACGTGGATGGAGCGGCGATCTCCCAGAACCGGCCCATGTCAGCCAGCATCAACAGCCCGGTCATCGCCACGCCGCCGGCCAGCACGTAAACAAACGTTACGTCGCGGAGCACCATTGCCGAGGCCGCGTATAGCACGCAGCAGACCAGCGCGGCAACCCACAAGCGCCCGTCAAGGGTAATCAGGTTGTTTGCATGGTAGAACCAGAGGTTCAAGGGCATTACCAGACATGCCAGCAGCGTCAGGGCCCGGCCGGCCGTTTGGTAACGGGTATAGCATGTTATGGCCCAGCCGCAAAACAGCAGCAAGGTGTTGCCAAGCCCCAGGGCCACGGCAACCACCGCGGGATTCTCGAACAATCCCAGGGTTGCCAGCCAGATAACCAGCCCCAACATCAGCAGTCCTGCCCCCAGTCCCAAAAGCCATTGGATACTGCGGGGATCGAGCATGATCTCCCAGAAGGGCCGTCGCGGTGCCCGGGCCGGGGCTTTCGCAGGCGGCGATGAAGTCACAGGACGGCCTGTTCCGGCCGCGACGACCGGGGGACGCCGGCCGGGTGCCGCGGTTGAACCCGATATGGGCCCTTGCTGAGACCGGCGCTGCCCTTCCAGGTTGGTCCACAAGGCCGCGATCCGCCCTTTGGCGTCGTTCATGCAGGCATGGGCCTGCACCAGCGGCAACCGATTGGCATCGCTGAGCGACTTGATTACCCAGCATGTATATTTCCAGTAGCGCAGTTCTTTCACCCGAGATTCTGCCACCGGTACTCCGCACCCGGCGCAATGCGCGGGCGAACCGCTCAGTTGTGCGCCGCAGTGCCAGCAACGATCGGGCGGCAGCAGTTTGATGAACGACGGCAACGGCTTACCTTCTCGCGCCATCGAAATAAGCGCCCCTCGACGCTGGTTGTTGGCCTGTGTGATCACCGCCAATTGCTCTTTGCTTATCGAGTGTTGCCTTTCCCACAACTCAAAACGCGTTTGAACGAATTGACCGGCCTCCACCAGGTCCTGCAACTCGGCCGATGCGCGGCAGTGCGGACACTCCTGTCCCGCAGCCGGCAGATTTTGACCACACAAAAGACAAGTTGGAACTGTGGGCGGGATAGACATGTATAATCTCCGTAATCCTGTCCAGATCAAAGGCGTTAAACCAAGCGAAATATAACGCGCGAAAACCCATGAAAGACAAAGCACGAGATCCAACCGACAACTAAATTTAACATAGTCGCGGGGGGTGTCAAGGCTCTGCGGCTCAGCAGGAATCAACGGGCTGGAATAACGGCGGGCCAGGCAATCTTGTCATGAAATGATTTACGCCTCGGTATGGCTTGCCGCCGGCCAGCGGGCTGTTTCGCTCGACGGCGCGGAAATGGTCTATGTGCCGGCGGGGCCGTTCATCATGGGCAGCGACCTGAAAGAAATCGAAACGGCCTTATCGACTACAGGTCATTTTCCCGACGATTGACGGAATCCCGCATCAGTTCACGCGCAATGGCTTAGGGCCATGCGGGCGAAATCATCGAGTTCAAAGACGGTCACTGCGCGCATGTCATCCGGTTTTTCCCGGATTGGGCCGTCTTTTGAATAAGGACGGTATTGCACGCTCCCGATCCACCCTTGATCGCGGAGGGTCGGCAGGTGGGAGCCGGACCCGGCTAGAAACGTACCCAGCAAATCATGGGGTCTTGCAGGTCCACCATTGAGCTGGCCACGATATCAATCTCTTTTTTGGCCGCAAAGGCTTCCGCGACGCCGGGGCGAGTCTTGATTTCCTCGAAATCGCGGCAATGAACGACAGTCTCGGCAAACAGGCCGATGCGATCTTTCACGATATTTCTGGGAAATAAATTGAAAAAACTCGAGGATGCATATTCCGGATAATTGGCCGGGGATCCGGCGCATATGGCATATAAATTTAGCGGGGGAATGTTGGGTTCTGTGTGCAACAACAGGCTGAGATGTTGGCAAAAGTCGAGTGTTGCCCGGCCCGGTCCTAAGCCCAGTCCCACGCATTTATTTTTCGTCGCCGCGGCTATTTCGCGAATTAGTCCCAGCGCGACCTCGGCTGCTTTGTGAGCCACAAATTCGTTAAGATGTTTAGCCCCGGTGCGGACGACGGTTATTTGTTCTTCGCTAATTCTTTGTTCGTGGCTGGAAAATTTTTCAGCGATCTGCCTGGCCAGTTCTTCTTCAAGCGGGGGGATTAGTCGTATATAGTTCAAACGTCGGGCTTCTGCTAGCAACGGATAGACCCCTTCACGGCTAAGTGGTTTGGGCAGTTTTAATTCTTTATTTACTTGTTCTTTAATTTCACGCGCTTTCTTTCCATCGAAAAAATATTTCGCGACCAAAAAAACTTCTTCGCTGTTCGGTTCGGCTTTTTTTCGGGACATAACTGTTCTCCTGGTAAGAGATTGCGTAAATCCACAGTTCATCGAATACAATTATTAACTGTGTGGAAAACTGTAAACAAGCGTTGTGAGTATAACAAATGAATCGAAAATAATTTTCTTTGTAAAAAAATGAATCGAAAATAATATTTTTGACAAAAGTGAAAAAATATTTATTTGGAAAAAAATCAATTTGAAGAAGAAAATCGTTGACAAAAAAATAATATTATGCTAGGTTGCTTTTGACTCGCCACTTTTAAAATTTATTGCAAAGGAGGTGTGGAACTTCAGAAAAGCCGCGCGGGGCAAATTCTCAACAACATGCAGCTCTATATTCGTCCAACCAAGCCACACGGAGGTCGAAAATGTCAAAACTGCAAACATCCGGAAAAAAAGCGGGGAGTTCTAACCAAGTGGTGCCCAATGAGTTCATCGCCGCCCTCAAAAATCTGTTGACTGTTTTTCTCAATCAGCATGGCCTAGAGAACGTTTACATCACTCTTAAGATTCATAATAAGCAAATTCTAAAGGTTAAACGGTCGCATAAAACAAGTTTTACCCTGTCAGGCGAGACACATCCGGGCGACGACCAAATAAGCATTGACTTGAAGCACGCCTTAAATCGGCTAATTAAAGAATTCGGCTTTGAGTACGGGATTATCAAAATCAAAGTAGAGGAAGGCGACATCGAAATTCAGCCCGCTCCAAAATGCCGGGTATAAGATTTTTAAATAATGGCAAATCAGACGCCAATTCATAATATATATAATGGCCGCGAAAACACAAGGAGGCGGATAGTTGGGATGGCAAACGCATTTGTTATTATGCCTGTTGCCCGCCATAAGGAGAAAAAGATTTTAAGCTGAAATAAACGTAAAAGTATAAGAATTGACACCGAAACGGTGAAATTCGAGCCTTTAGGGCGTTTCGCGGATTCAAGAATCCGGGAGGCGCCCGGCCGAATTACGTTCAGCCCAAGCAGCGCCCCCGCAGCACGGTCGCGCTGATTTCACAACCGATCAACGCTCAGGGCATTGCCGTGCTGCTAATACCGGATGAGTTGACAAGACAATTAACGCTCAACGGCGTGGTTCTTGCCGCGGGAACCCACATTTTACACCACGCGGATCATATTCGCTGGAACAATCTGCGGTTATGGGTGGCGCGAAACGGTTCCGCTCAGGAAACACAATACGAACCGCATATCCATGGCGAAGAAATGTTTTGCGCAAGAACGCGAAGCCGCATCGTTCCGGGCGAGCCGATCGTCATCTGTCCCGGAACTTTGACCGATCCATGCGGGATGATCTTTAAAAAAACCGCATGGTTGAATATCAAATGCCACCACTGCGGTTTCGATCCGAACCAAACGACATGGTCCCCGCCTCATAAAGGACAAAGCGATATAAATGAACTTTTGCATCTCGCAGAGCAATAGCCAAACCTCTGGACAAGAAGATCCGCGGCGTTACGCACGCCTGCGTCAATTGCCATTATTGCAAGACGGCGCTTTCGAACTATGGCATGCCGGCAGTATAGGCGCTGTTGGAGGCGGAGTTCTCGGCTCGCATTTAGTGCCGGAATTAGTGCGCAGCGGCATTGGGAATTGCGTTGTTTTCGACAGCGACCTGGTTAGCATGGAAAATCTCGGCACACAATGTTTCACTCTACCCGGAGTGTACAAGACGGATGCACTCCGCGATCAATGCAATTCAATCCGCGAAGGCGTCCTACAATCACGCCCAATAGATGTCCGTCATGCCGGCGTGGGAGAATTGGCGAGTCTGGACACCATAGTGGACGCGACCGACGATCCTAATCTGCAATGGCCCTTAACCGAGATATCGAACGGCCTGGGCATACCCATGTTAAGAATCGCCGTAGACGGAAGCGGGGAATGCGAATTGGGGCGAATTCAAGTCTCCCATGGAGGTCGAGGATATGCGTGCCGCTTGTGTTCTAAATCTCTGGAACAGTTGATCCGCAACTTGCCGCGCACTCCTTGCCCGCACGTGCAAGTTACAGGTTCGCCGCCCACTATCGCCGGCAATGGCATAGCGATGGCGGTTGCCGGATTAGCTCTAACTCAACTGCAAAGGCTGATCTGTGGAAAATCGGACAATCGGACTTACAATTCGCAAATCATCATCGATCTGGACAACTTCCGGATTATTGCCTTGTTGGAACCTCGCTCGGAAAAGTGTGTTTCCGGCCATGTTGTGTGGGATTTGATACCTGCCGGCGTAAATGCCGCTGAGATTGCTCTGGGAGAAGTGTTTGACATCGCCGGCCGACTGATAGGATGGCCCGTGGATGTAATCGAGCCGTACAATCATCCTTTATATTTATCCGCTCGATGCGAGTGTGGAAAAATAAAGGATGCGATTGGCACGCGCTGGGCGGAGCCGCCTTATTGCGACAAGTGCCATCAGGCGATGAATTGGGAACTTCACACCCAAAAACCGTCCTGGACGCGCCTCGATGCGGAGAACGCCGGCATTCTCTCGCGGACGATGGTTGAATTAGGCCTGCCTGCCGCCGGAGCCATGGTCTTAGCCAGGAAACAAGACAAACCAACAAAACGAATAGTGTTTTCATAACAGTATTGATTTTATTGGATAATAATTTTCTGACCATTTTGGAGGAAATAATCATGGCCAACAATTCAACCCAAAGACAAGCCGGCTCGCTTGCACATATTTTGGCTGTCGTGGAACGTTCGTCCCGTAAAAATGATCCGTCCGATGAGGATACTCCCATCGCCAAGGCGGCCAGAGATTTTTTTACAAACAATTGGAGACAAGCCGATGAGGGACTTTTGGCAAAGACGAACAAGATCCGCGTAGAGCCGGAGCCGTCTTCGGCGCCGCGCGTTTTTCAGATGCACATCTTTTGTTCCTATAAGAGGAAGGAAGGTTTGCTCGAGCCGGTGGAGCTTGTCCCGGGGCCGATCCGGGGGACGATTTATTATCGCCCTGACATCCTTTCGCCAGGCGACGATGCGCCCGCGGTGGCCGTAGCCCTGAACGATTATGGTTTTTTTCATCCCAATTTTTCCCGGCGGCAGGGTCTTTTGTGTCTTGGCGATCTGCCGGCCGGTCCAATCGCGCTGGAAAACTTGCTCGAGCACATATACCGAATCGTGACATACCAAAACCTGCGCGTCACCGATCCGGCCGATGCAGAAGCCGCCACCTACTTCGCCACGGATCCCGAGGCCATGGCCGGCCTGGAAAAAGTCGAGCCCTTATATTAAGAGCCTATACCAAAACATAAAACTTCAACAACAGCAAGAGATTAGAACTAAGAATTCATGACGATTCAGCCCTCACCCTAGCCCTCTCCCAAAGGGAGAGGGGAGTTTTGGGATAGGCTTTAAGTCGCATCCATGCGGAGAGATTTAACAATGTCAACTCACACACGAACTATGCCGCGCGAAGATTTGGATCTCTGGATCAGCGGCGATGGCGACCGGTTGCATAAG
>JBEKSO010000186.1:0-8046 GCA_049516935.1 Thermoguttaceae bacterium | reverse complement strand
AAATGGTCCGCCGCGCGCCGAGCACCTACAACCATTCCGTCACCGTGGGTTCGATAGCCGAGGCGGCCGCCGATACAATCGGCGCACGGGGCCTGCTCTGCCGGGTGGGAGCCTATTTCCACGACATCGGAAAAATGCTCAAACCGGGTTATTTTATCGAAAATCAAGGCCCGGATGAGGATAACCGCCACGAATCGCTGGTCCCGGCCATGAGCACCCTGGTGATCATCGCCCATATCAAGGACGGGTCCGACTTGGCGCGGCAACATCACCTGCCGCAACCGATCATCGACATGATCGCTCAACATCACGGCACCACGCTGGTGGAATACTTTTTCGATCGCGCGCAGCAACAATCCGACCCCAACAACGGCGAAGTGGACGAAAGCAGTTTCCGCTATCCCGGACCCAAACCCCAAACCAAGGAAGCGGCCGTGCTCATGCTGGCCGACGCCGTGGAAAGCGCCAGCCGCACGCTGGTCGATCCCGCCCCGGCGCGCATCGAAAGCCTGGTCCGCGAACTGGCCGAACATCGCCTCGACGACGGACAGTTCGACGAAAGCGGACTGACGCTTCGCGAACTTCGGGCCATCGAACGCAGCCTGATCATGTCGCTCACCTCGATCTACCACGGCCGGATCAAATATCCCGAACAGAAAACAGCGTAAGGGCAAAAGGATGAAGGATGAAGGAAACCGCTTGCGGTTTCGCGCTGATTATCTCATAAAGTGGGTGGTAAACTGCCCACCCCATGTAATCCACAACACACTTACCACATACAGCATATCTTGCTCTCAATCACCGTTACCGACGCCCAAAAACAATTGCCCGCCGATAAAAAACGGCTGCGCCGGGCAGTGCGCACGATTTTAAAGGACAAGTCGATCGAACGGGCGAAAATCGACGTGGCCGTGGTGGACGATCGGACTATCGCCGAATTGCACCAACGATATCTCGACGATCCCGACCCAACCGACGTGCTGAGTTTCCTGCTGGAACGGTCGCCAAAAAATCTAGAAGGCGAGATCGTCGTCAGCGCCGACACCGCTCGGGCATCTGCCGCCCGTTACAACTGGACCGCCGCGGATGAACTTTTGCTTTATGTAATCCACGGCGCCTTGCACCTGGTGGGCTACGACGATAATACTGTGAAAAAACGTACGAAAATGCAAGAACAAGAGTGCGAATACCTGGCCCGCTTCGGACTGCATTATCCCATATAGATTTATTGATTTCCAATTTTTTTAATCGTTAAACAGGATACCTCATTATGAACAAGCGGATATGCGGCATGATGGGATTGCTGGCGATGACTTTAACGGTTGCCTGGGGGCAGTCGTCCCAGACTGAGGACGATGCACTCCAGGAAGATAGGCTCGGGACAATTCCAACAGCAATTGTGGACATAGTCTCTAGCAGAGATGGTTGTCACGTCGCATTTGTGTTCGAACGGAATGACAAGTCCCTAGTGATGGTGGACGGTCGCGAAGGGCCTGCGTATGACGGGATCGTCAAAAAATCGCTGGTTTTCAGCCCCGGCGGCGGGCATGTAGCCTATGTGGCGATCAAGGATAAAAACATGTTCATGGTAACGGACGGCCTGGAAGGATCCCCTTTTGACGAAATAGCCGAAGGCTTGCCGGTTTTTAGCGCGGATGGCGAGCGATTGGCATATTGGGCGCAAAAAGAAAAAAAATGGCGCCTTGTAGTGGACGGCCGGGAAGGGCCTGCATACGACAAGATGGCTGAAGAAACGCCGATTTTCAGTCCCGATGGCAAGCACGTTTACTATGCGGCGAAAAAAGGAGAGAAATGGTACGCCGTCATCGACGGTAAGGAAAGCCCCGGGTACGACGCGATCGCCAAAGGCACGCCGATTTTCAGTTCCGACAGCAAGCACGCGGCCTATGCCGCAGGCAGAGGGCTGAAGAACTTTGTGGTACTGGACGGCAAGGAAGGACCGGAATTCGACACGATCTTGAAAGGCACGCCTTTGTTCAGCCCCGACGGCAAACACATGGTGTATGCCGCACAAAAAAAATCAAAATGGTTTATGATGATCGACGGTAGGGCCGGTCTGGAATTTGACGGGCTTGCCAAAAGTTCAATAGTTTTCAGCCCGGACAGCAAACGCATCGTCTATGGAGTGCGAAAGGGACAAAAGTGGCATGTAGTCATTGATGGCAAGGATGGACCGGAATACGACGATTTCTACGGCATGTATGTTTTCGGCCCGGATAGCCGGCGCTTGGCTTATGCGGCGAAAAAGGACAAAAAATGGCTCCTGGTTGTGGATGGCAAGGAAGGTCCAAGTTTTGATAATATTTATCAAGGGTCGCTGTTTTTTAGTCCGGACGGCAGACACGTAGTATATTTAGCAAAGAAAGGCAATGATACCGTCGTAGTCCAAGACGGGCAGGCGGGACCGCAGTATGACGCAATAATCGCAGGCACGCCCGTTTTCAGCCCTGACGGCAAACGCATGGCATATTCGGCGGCAAAGGGCACGAATAGGCTCGTAGTAGTGGACGGCCAGGCGGGACCGGAGTATGACGGGATAATCAATGGCATACCCATTTTCAGCCTGGATGGAAAACGCATAGCCTATGGAGCGGTAAAGGATGATATATGCCGCGTTGTACTGGACGGTCAGCAGGGTCCGGAATACAAAGTAATTCACAATATCCGCTTCAGCCCCGATGGGAAGCATTTGCTCTATATTGCAAACAAAGATAATTATTGGTTCTTCGTAGTAGACGGCCTGGAAGGGTTTAAATACGATGCGATCTTGATAGATACACAAATTTTCCACCCCGATGGCGCTCTGGAGTTTCTCGCCGTGAAGGGAAGCAGTCTCTACCGAGTGAAGCAGCGACTTTGAGAGAATTGCATCTGAAATAAAACTTCTTCATTTTCCCATGTCCAGCGAAAAGGCCAACGCGATTGTGATCCGGGCGGTTGATTTCAGCGAAAGCAGCCTGGTGGTCACGCTGTTCACGCGGGAATTTGGCAAAATAGGGGCTTTGGCGAAAGGGGCAAAACGGCTTAAAAGCCCTTTCGAGTCTGCTCTTGATCTGTTGGCCCTTTGTCGAATAGTATTCCTCCACAAAACGTCGGATGCCCTGGACTTGCTTACCGAAGCCAAGCTGCTCAGGCGGTTTCGGCCGCACGGCCGAAATCTGCTCGACCTTTATGCGGGCTATTACGTAGCAGAGTTATTGGGCGAACTGACCGACGACGACGATCCTCATCCGGAGCTTTTCGATCTGGCCGACGAGACCCTGGCGGCCTTGGCCGCCGGAGAACCGGTGGCCCGACGCGTGATTCGATTCGAACTGGGAATGTTGCGGATATTAGGGCACTTGCCCGCGCTGGAAACTTGCGCCGAGTGCGGTGCGCCCGTAACCGCCGCGGGCCGAATCGCCTTCGGGCAACTCGACGGCGGAGTTTTGTGCAACCAATGTCGCGCGGGGAAAAAACAAGTGGCGATGGTAAGCGCCGGAGCGCTTAAAACTATGGCTCAACTGGCCGATCCGGATACGCAAACCTGGCAACGCATGGAAATCAACTCTCGCATCCTCGGTGAATTACGCGGCGTGCTGAACCATTACCTGTTGAACCTTTTGGGCCATAAGCCCCGCATGTTTGAATACCTGGGAGTGCTGGGGAAGTAAGGGGAAGGATGAGGGATGAAGGATGAAGGATGAATGATGAGGGATGAATGAAACCGCTTGCGGTTTCGCGATGCATATTCATTCCACCCGGCACAAGTGCCGGGGCTAAACAAATGCTGATTGCCCGTTGAAAAACGTAAACTGAAAAAAACTTGCCGCGGACAAGGAAGTCCCCAATGACACAAAACCGAAGACTAAGGTATCTGTTATTATTCGCTTTTAGCATGGCGGTAATTTCTTCGGGTTGTGCATCGGTGCCGCCGGTTCCGGGACAGGTTCAAACCACAGCGAATAAACCCGCCTCTTCCGACAGCATCAGCGGGGACTCCGATTCAGGATGGTTGTTCCGTTCGCTTACCGGGCAGAATGCCAAGGGGCAAGCGCAGGCCCAGCCTAATGCAAATGCCGCGGTTTCGCCCAATCAACCAACAGGGCCGAACCCCGGATATCCGCAAGGAATTACGCAAACATCGGCGTTTCAGCCGGGTCCATCGGCCGGAGTATTTCCGCCTTCGCCGGTTGTGGGCACGGTGGTGTCGGAACCGATCGGGGAAGACGACTCGGGGAAATTTCCGGTGTCGGTGTTGCCCCCGCAGCCGCAGGCGGCCACCGCGCCGCCGAGAGTGTTGCCCGATCCCCCGCCCACCCCGGCGTCGATGACCGACCCCATGAAGGGCAAGGACGAGGATTTCTGGTCCAAGCTGGCGCCTGAGAACGTGTGGAAGAGCATTAAAAAAGCGACGGGCAACGGTCCCGACGAGAACGTCGCCCGGGCGGCCTTTAAAGAAGGCCAGGACTTGTTCCTGCAAAAGAAATACGCCGAGGCGGCGGAGAAATTCAAAACCGCAGCCGACCGCTGGCCCGATACCCCGCTGGAAGAAGACGCCTTGTTCATGCTGGGCGAGAGCCAATTTTTCTCCGACCAGTATCCCAAGGCCCACGACACCTACAGCCTGCTTCTGAAAAAGCACAATAATTCGCGGCATCTGGACGTAGCCGTGCAGCGCGAATTCGCCATTGGGCGATATTGGGAACGATTGGACGTTTATCAGCACAAGTACACGCTAACGCCCAATTTCACCGACAACTGCCGGCCCATGTTCGATACCTTCGGCTATGCCGTCGCGGCCTTTCAAAACGTGCGCATGTACGATCCCACCGGCCCGCTGGCCGACGATAGCGTGATGGCCACGGCGATAGCTTACTTCCAGCGCGGGCAGTTCGAGAGCGCGGCCCAGGATTTCGATCTGCTGCGAAAAGAATATCCCAACAGCAAATTTCAAAAGGACGCCCACCTCCTGGGATTGCAGGCCAAAATGCGGGTCTACCAGGGCAAGTATTACGACCCCACGGCCCTGAACGAGGCGGGTGAAATCGCCGATCAAGCGTTATCGCAATACGGCGATCAATTGGGAAAAGAAAAAGAACATGTGGCCAAGGCGCGCAGGCAAATTCTCGAAGAAAAAGCCAACCGCGATTTCGCCATGGCCGAATATTACGAAAACCACAAGTATTACGGATCGGCGCGGCTCTATTATCAGGACCTCATTCAGAAATATCCCTCGACCGAGAAAGCCAAGGACGCCCGGACAAGGCTCGACGCCATCAAGGGTCTGCCCGACGTGCCGGCAAATCACTTCAAATGGTTGACCGATTTGTTTCCAAAAGGCAAATAATCGCGAAATATGCGGACGGCAACGGCCCATCAACGACGATTGCACCGGCTCCCACGCTCTGCGTGGGGACCGCATTTCCGGGGACGCTCCGCATCGAATCGGATAACACGGAGAGTCGCGGACAACGCGTTCCCACTCAGAGCGTGGGAACGAGGAGAATTTAATATTTTCGGCGTGTGTGGACTAAACATATTTAATAACCTCGGACTGTGCGGATTGTTTTTCGCGTTGGCGCTTTTTGGCGGTTGCGCCGGGTACCAGATCGGCAACCAATCGCTCTACCCCATGGAAATCCGTACGGTTTACGTGCCCATGTTCCAGTCGGCCAGTTTCCGCCCCTACCTGGGCGAAAGGCTTACCGAAGCCGTGATGAAAGAAATCGAGCTGAAAACGCCCTATAAAGTCGTATCCGATCCCAACGCCGACAGCATTCTATCCGGGCGCATAGTCCAGGAAGGCAAGGCAGTCTTGATCGGCTCGCGAGTCGGCGATCCGCGGGAAATTCAGGTAAACATCCAGGTGATGGTGGGTTGGACCGATCGGCAAGGCCGTTTGCTCCGCGAATCATCGGCCGTTCCCTTGCCCTCCGAACTCATCAATGTCCAAGGCACCGGCAACGTCGCGCCCGAAACCGGCCAGTCCATCGAAACCGCCCAGCAAGAGGCCATCCAGCGCGTGGCCACGCAGATTGTTTCCTTAATGGAAAAACCGTGGTAAACTAGTGGGCGGTGGTCAGTGGGCAGTAACCAAACAATTCTCACTGCACACTACCCACTGACCACTGCCCACTTTTTTCATCCTTCATCCTTCATCCTTTCAATGATTCCCGCCGACCTGAAAGCAACGGACCGCTGGAAACTTCGCAGCAAGACATTGCACGTCGGGCGGATTCCGCTTTTGATGGGCATTGTCAACGTCACGCCCGACAGCTTTTCCGACGGCGGAAAGTATCTTGATCCGGACAAGGCCGTGGCGCATGGTTTGAAGTTGGCCTGTGCGGGGGCCGATATCCTCGACGTGGGCGGACAAAGCACCCGGCCCGGCGCCCGGCGGGCCAGCGTCCGGGAAGAACTCGACCGCGTTATGCCGGTTGTCAGCGCGCTTGGTCGGATTTCGCCCGTGCCTATTTCGATCGACACATTTGAACCCGGCGTGGCCGAAGAAGCCCTTATCGCGGGCGTGGAGGCGATTAACGACATCACCGCGTTGGCCGATCCCGAGATGCTCAGCCTGGCCGTTTCCAGCGGGTGCGGCGTTTGCGCGATGCACATGCAAGGCGTTCCGCAAACGATGCAAGTAAACCCGCTTTACGAGGACGTGGTGGCCGAGGTGCTCGAATTCCTCCGCCAAAGGCGCGACGCCCTTACTGCCGCCGGCATCGAGCCCGCGCGCATCGCCCTGGATCCGGGCATTGGTTTCGGCAAGACCAAGGAGCATAATCTGGCCTTGTTGTGCAACGCCTGGCGGTTCCATGCCCTGGATTGTCCCGTGTTGATAGGCCATTCGCGGAAAGGCTTTATCGGCCAGATGGCGGGATCAATAAATGTCAGGCCGGCGGTTCAACAAAATGTCGAAGGAGAGGTGCAACAAAAAGTCGGGGCGTCAGTTGAACAAAACGTTGAGGCGGCAGTTCAACTGCCGCCCCAACCGCCGGCCCAACTGCCGGCCCAACCGTCCGAATTCGATCCGCTGCCTGGCACCATTGGCGCGGCCCTGGCCCTGGCCCGGCAAGGCGTGCAGATCCTCCGCGTTCACGACGTCGAGGCGGTGCGTAACGCTCTTCTTATGTTCGAGGCCTGCGGCGGCTTTTGAGTTTAGCCGCGGCACTTGTGCCGCGAGTCAAAAGTCAGAGCCGGGGTGAGTTGCCCCGGCAATACCGGGCCGACACGGCCCGGCTCCGAATATGATCAATAAACATAAATGCGATATTCTTATTGAGATGCACAATAAACTTCCATAACTATTGACGCCGTAACCAGTTATGGAAATAATGTCTCACCCCGAGTTTCACAAATCGCCGTTGACTTTCGGGGCCTATTAAGAGATACTTATGAGACGGATTTTTTCCTCCGCCCTTGTCTTGGTTTCTACTCGAATATTGGTCATTTGTACGTGCGGTTCCCGCTCCCCGACCAACCTTCGGTTGGTGCCCGGTCGCGGCTAAATGGATAAAAAATGGGCGAATCGAATAACTTGTACGAATATTGTCTCAGCGTGGCACAACGGGCCAAGCGGGCGGCCGAGGAATTGGTCTTGGCAACCGGGGCTCAAAAACGCGAGTGGCTGTACCGCTGCGCCCGATTGCTCGTCGAACGATCGGTGGCCTTGGCCGAGGCCAATCGAATCGACATCGGCAAGGCGCCCGAGTTCGGACTGTCCGATGCGGCCGTAGACCGGCTGCGCCTAACGCCGGAGCGGATCGCCGCCATGGCCAAGGCCCTGGAAGAAGTGGCCCAGTTGCCCGAGCCGATTGGCGAGATAATTTCATCATCGATCCGGCCCAACGGACTGGAGGTGCAAAAAGTCCGCGTGCCATTGGGGGTGATCTTCTTTATTTACGAATCGCGGCCGAACGTCACGGCCGACGCCGCTTCGCTGTGCGTGAAGGCGGGCAACGCGGTTATCCTCCGGGGCGGCAAAGAAGCCATACACTCGAACATGGCGATAGCCGAAATCCTCGCCGAAGCCGCCGCCGA
>JBEKSO010000185.1:0-8142 GCA_049516935.1 Thermoguttaceae bacterium | reverse complement strand
GAAGTGCAATCGAATGCTAATGTTGAAGTGAATGCAATTCATACCGGCACATTGACTATCGGGGCGGGCGCTACGCTAACCATCGCCGCCATCCCCGGAGGCCCGCTTGCGGCAGATAGCGCACTAACGCCCCTTGCGCCCGATGCTTTGCTGCCAAATCAGAATAATACTGATGCGCAACCGACGGATGCCAACATAATTGCATCGTCCTCATCGACCGATACAACCACGGTCACGCCAGGACCGCTTGCGGATAGCACGGTTATCGCGACGCACTCTCCAGCGTCTAGCGAGGCGGCAACGATGGCGGCATCGTCGAGTAGTTTATTAAGTGACTCTAACGCCCTCACCCCTGGCCCCTTTCCCGACGAGAACGCCCTCAGCCCCGGCCCCTCTCCCAAAGGGAGAGGGGAGGTTTTGGTAGAACCCCTTAATGTTTTATTAGAACCCGTTGATGTTTCGTTAGAACCTTTAAGTACTGTCCTCGACGCAGTTGCCACGCCTACAACTATTATCGCCGATACTACACTGCCCGTGGGTTTAGTGGAAACTACACCGGCGAGACTGATCGACACGGCTATCAATCGCCTCCCATCGCAATCGCCGATTTATTCTTGGATCGGTTTGACGACATTGCCCAAGGTCAGCGAAAACTGGTGGGAAAATCCCTTGGCCGGGAAGCAGGCAAGCAATGCAAGCACTGCGGTCTTCGCCTCATTGCACGACGGATTGCCTTTGCGTGCTGGCATAATCGAAAAACGTGACAATGCACTGGCAACCAATGGCCGGCAAGTCGATTTCGCGACCTGGCAGACAATCGTGGACAAAACCGGCGATGATGTGGATTTTGACATCGCCCGACATGCACGAGCCGGAAAACACGCCGGGCAATTGGAAAAAGCGATCGACACGGTTATAGCGGAAGATGAAGATTTATTTCTGCTCGTGCAATAGCAGTGGACAGTGGACGGTGGGCAGTGGGCAGTGTATCCGTTGGGGCGACAGTTGAACTGTAGCCCCAACAGCGTTGCAGGCAGTGGGCGGTTGGCGATGGACAACGTATCTGTTGGGGCGGCAGTTAAACTGCCGCCCCAACGTCTTTGTGGGCGGCGGGCAGTTGAAAACAGGGGTTTTACGGGCTTTTCTCGCAAAAACATGGAATTCCGGTTGCTTTGGATGGTATAGTAAATATAAGCGCGGCGTATGTAAAATATATGGATATTTCACCGCCCACGAAGAAATGAACCGAAAGCATATTTATATAAATAAGAAGGTGTGAGTACTTGTTGACATATTTGGCCAATAAGCCCTCACCCTAACCCTCTCCCGACCAACCGACCATGCTTTGCATGGTGCCCGTCGGTGCCCGGAGAGGGGACTTTTCGGATAGTTTCTAATCACTGATCACCATCTACTGTCCACTATCCACCGTCCACTGACCACTGTCCACTGTCCACTGACCACTGACCACTGACCACTATCCCCAGCGTATGCCCTTTCTGGATCACTTCAAACAACTGTTTGCCGGCAAGAGGTTGAACGTATCTACGCGTTTTGCCTTGCTGCAAAAAGCGATTCAGGGGACGATGTCGAGCTTTTACCAGGCCCGCGATCTGAGGACCAACGCGATTGTGGGGCTGAAGATACTCAATCCCAAGAAAAGGGCCGAATTCAACGCCCGGTTCCGGGGCCTGCACAAACCCAGCGAGGGCGAAATTTCTATGCTGCTAAAACACCCGAACATCGTGGAGACCTACGAATACGGGCTGACGACCGAGGACGAACTGTACCTGGTAATGGAGTTCCTAGACGGGACCACGCTTTTTTCGGCATTGGTCGGCCGGGATCCGCACCTGGAAGGGCGGCGGGTGAAGTTCATTCGCGAGGCGGCCGAGGCCGTGGCGGCGGTGCACGCGGCCGGATTCATCCACCGCGACATCTGCCCGCGGAACTTCATGCTCACAAACGGCGGCGAAGACATCAAGCTCATCGACTTCGGCCTGACGGTGCCTGCCACCAAGGTATTCAAGCAGCCGGGCAACCGCACGGGCACGCCCAATTACATGGCCCCGGAACTGGTCCGCCGCCACGATACGGATGAGCGACTGGACGTGTTTGCCTTTGGCGTGACGGCCTACGAGATATGCACCTTCGAGCTGCCTTGGATGCGGGGCACCACGGGCATGGCTGCCATGACCCACGACCGCCCGCCCATCGAGCTTAGCCATTACCGCCCGCAAATCAATCCAGTTTTGGCCAAGGCCATTCACTCCTGCATCGAGCCATCGCTTAGCCTTCGCTGCCCTTCGATGGAGAAATTTTTGCAGACAATCCGCGATGTCAAACATGAAGACGTGTGAGAAATGGGGGATTGGGGATTGGGGTATTGGGGATTAGCAAAAGTGGTCAGTAAACTGACCACCCCCTTTTATCGCGAAACCCGAACCTCGAATCTCAAATCTTTAATCCTGAATCTTTAATCCTGAATCCCGAACCCCAAGCCCTCCGGGCCGATACTGTCCGGCTCTGAGGAAACCCGAAACATGAACCCCGAGCCCTCCGGGCCGACACGGCCCGGCTCTGAGGAAACCCGAATCATGAACCCGAGCCCTTCGGGCCGACACGGCCCGGCTCTGAGGATCGGCGAACCCCGAGCCCTATTCCGGCCTCTTGTTAGAAGGTCTTTTTGGCATTAAGATAGTTGTTTTATTATTTTAAGGGTAACTTATGCGGCACGTTTTATCGGCTTTGGTGCAGAACGTACCCGGTGTGTTGTCGCACATATCGGGGATGCTGGCCTCGCGGGGATACAACATCGACAGCCTTGCTGTGGGGGAGACGGAAGACCCCCATTTGTCGCGAATGACTTTTGTGGTCGTGGGCGACGACAGCGTGCTGGAGCAGGTCCGCAAACAATTGGAAAAGATCGTCACCGTAGTGCGAGTCGACGACATCAGTTCGCAGGACTTTGTGGAACGCGACTTGATGCTGATCAAAGTCAGCGCCCCGCCCGACAAACGCGGCGAGATCAGCGAACTGACGAATATATTCAACGGCCGGATCGTAAACGTATCGCTCGATGCGGTGGTGGTGGAAATCTCCGGCCAGGAAAGAAAAGTCGAGGCTTTTATCGAATTGATGCGCCCCTTCGGCATCCTCGAGGTAGTGCGCACCGGTCGAATCGCGATGGTCCGGGGAAGCAATGTTGTCAAGGATGAAGGATGAAGGATGAAGGATGAGGGATGAGGGAAATCGCTTGCGGTTTAGCAGTGTAAACCGTAAACTGAAAACTGATTACTGAAAACTGATAACTTAGAGGATAACCATGCCCGCCAAAATCTATTACGACAAAGACGCCGACATTTCGCTGTTGAAAAACAAGACGCTGGCCATATTAGGGTACGGATCGCAAGGTCACGCCCATGCGCAAAACCTTCGCGACAGCGGCTGCAACGTGATCGTGGCCGAATTGCCGGGCACGGAGAATTACGAGTTGGCCGTAAAAGACGGATTCAAGCCTATTTCGGCAGCCGAGGCCGCGAAAAAGGCCGACATTATGACCATCCTTCTGCCCGACGAGCTACAGGCCGAAGCGTTCCGCGCGCATATCCGCGATAATCTTTCGCCGGGCAACATAGTGGTCTGTTCGCATGGATTCAACGTGCATTTCGGCCAGTTCGACCTGCCCAAGGGCGTTGCGGTCATCCTTGTGGCGCCCAAAGGTCCGGGCCACCTGGTCCGTTCGGAATTCGTTCGCGGGGCAGGCGTGCCGTGCCTGATCGGACTGGGCGAGGGCGCGGGACCGGATGCCTTGAAAATCGGTCTGGCCTATGCCAAGGGCATCGGAGGGACCAGGGCGGGAGTAATCGAAACCTCCTTTGCCGAAGAAACCGAGACCGACCTGTTCGGCGAGCAAGTCGTGCTTTGCGGCGGACTGTCGGCCTTGATCAAGGCCGGATTCGAAACACTGGTCGAGGCCGGGTATCAGCCCGAGATGGCCTATTTCGAGTGCGTCCACGAGGTGAAGCTGATCGTGGACCTGATTTATCAGGGCGGGCTGAGTTACATGCGATACAGCATCTCGAACACGGCCGAATACGGCGACTACACCCGCGGCCCGCGGATCATCACACCGGAAACCAAGGCCGAGATGAAGCGCATCCTGGCCGAAATCCAGGACGGCCGATTCGCCCGCGAGTGGATCCTGGAAAACAAGGCCAATGCACCCTCGTTCAAGGCCCTGCGGCGAAAAGAGCGTGCCCATCCGGTCGAAATAATCGGCCGGCAATTGCGCAAGTTGATGTCCTGGATCAATGCCAAGGAAGTTTAAGAAGGATTGGGGGTTTACGGAAATTTATGCAGTTTGTAAAGCCGCGACTATTGGTCGCGATGTTTAGTTTGTAGCAAACGCTGGGGTCTTCAGGCTGCATAAATGGGGGGTTATTTCCGATTATGGCCGATTATCCATCCGAATCCCTATTGCTAAAAATCGCGATATCGACAAAATAGCCTTAATCGTGTTATTTCTGCCTGCAAATCGAGCACTCTTTTCGGCAATAAAGGCGGAACGCGAACAAAAAAAGCTTAAACTCCGTATACATTTAATGCGGATAATAGTTATTCTGTCATAAATTTTTTGCCGCGACCCGCCGCGGACACGCAGGCCGGGTTGAATCTTAGGGAGCGGAAAAGGATTTTTTACGCATACTACAAATTTTTCTTCCGGTACAACTAATTTTACATTGCCTCTTATCATGTCAACAACCGTCAGTCGCGCACACACGCTTTTCGACGAACTCATGCCCGGCGATCGGATCGAGGTCGAGCACACCGTTACCGTGGGCCGCAGTTCCTGGCCCGCCAAAACCTATGGAACCGTGCTGCGCATCGAGCGGCGGCGACACGGGCTGCACCATCGCCGGAATTTCGACGACAAAGTTTTTTCCGACACCATCCTTTTGGAACTCCCCGATGGCGAATTGACCGCCATCGCCGTCGACGAATATACCACGCTCCGCCGCGCATAATGTAGCAGGCACACACCGTGTGCCGTCTGAATGTGGGCCGCCGCTTACTTGACAGCAGTGACTTTTTTCTTGCAACCTATGCTTGCCGTTTTGTATTTTTCGACATTCTTGGCTATAATACCGACGGCACACGGAGTGTGCCTGCTACATTAACCGACGGCACACGGAGTGTGTCTGCTACATAAACAGTTGATAATTTCCCTCCCATGCCCGCCTCCAACGATCCGCTTTTTGCCGCGCATCCACGGGATTTCAAGAGCAATCTATACGTCTATCCGGTCTTAAGCCGCCGGGCGGGCGGGATTTCCATCGGCGTAAACTTAAATCGCAATAAATTTTGCAACTTCCACTGCATCTACTGCCAGGTCGATCTGGCCGAGCCGAGCGAAGACGAACTTGTCGATTTGCAACGATTAGAGCAGGAACTCGATAGGACCGTCGAGCTTGTCACATCCGGGCGGATCTTTGAAGACAAGCAGTTCGGCGGCACTCCGGCGCCGCTGCGCAGGCTGAACGATATCGCCTTTTCCGGCGACGGCGAACCGACCGCCTATCGCAACTTTGCCCAGGCCGTGGCCGCGTGCGCTGAAGTCCGCCGCCGTCGCCGGCTGGATGACGTAAAGCTGGTGCTGATAACCAACGCCAGCTTGTTACATCGCTGGAACGTGCTGCCCGGGCTGGAGATCCTGGACCAAAACAACGGTGAGATTTGGGCCAAACTCGACGCCGGCAGCGAGGCCTATTACCACCAGGTCGCCCGCTCGGCCGTGCCATTTAAGCGAATTCTGGAAAACCTCCGCGACGCGGCCCGGGCAAGGCCCATCGTGATCCAGACCCTTTTCATGCGGATCAACGGCATAGCCCCGTCGTTGATCGAAATAGAGGCCTACTGCGGCCGGTTGCAAGAGATTGTCGCGGCCGGGGGAAAGATAAAGCTGGTGCAAATCCACACCATTGCCCGCCGTCCCGCCGAATCCTGGGTCGCCCCGCTGACAAATGCCGAAGTAGATTCCATAGCCGAAACCGTGCGTCGCCAAACCGGCTTGCCGGTGGCCGCGTTTTATGGGTAGATGGTAAATGAGAGAAAGTTTATGATAGTCGGTAAATATAAAGTTAGAGATCCACTATCAGATTCCCGACCCCTTTTCCCCGTTCCGTTCATTTTGTGAATATTGGTATTGTGTCCTTGGAATTGGAGGCCATGCGGAAAAGTTTGATTGTCATACTTGCCGGACCGGCGATGGCCCGGGCGAATGTGAGCAATAATATGATGCCAAAGAGCTTTTATTAGGGTTTTGTAACAGTTTGAACTAATGTAAGCCGCTCGGCGTAATGAATCCGACAGATGATGCTATATATGACTAACTCTGTAGTGGGGGTAACTTGAAGTGGAACGCTGTCAATGCTACTGTTTAGATAATTGGGATTTGTGTAAATCATGAATCGCTAGAATCGATTCGTTTCTCAGACATTAGTTATCCTATAGATCTAACTTGCCAAAGTTTTTTTATTTAGGAATGTATAAATAATATGGCGATACAGCCCTTTGAATGGAGTGTTGTTATTGTCGGCCGATGGAATCGGGCAATACTTACACCTGCCGGTATTGCTAAACGTGTTTTTAAGCTTGAAGATCAAAAACAGGTGCCTGTTTTAGTGCCACTTGATGGCATATCACCGTATTTAGTTAAACATCCGGAATATGAGATTATTGTCTGTACTGATGAAAAAAGTCTCCAAATCCGTCTAGAGAAGTTTGACTATGATACATTGGCGCAAGCCATGGTTTTCGGATCAAATGCGATAATGTTTCTGCCGGAAACACCCCTGGTGGCGGTAGGCGTAAATGTGAATTTTGAAATACCTAACGTAACTCCCCCTCTGGCAAGTCTTCTGGCGGGCGATATCGACAAGTCACTTTCAACGGTCAATTATAACGTGATAAGTAGATCGGTTGTTCGGTCTTTCGTATTTGGCGAAGGGCAATTGAACACTACCATTATTATTGAAAATGGTTCTTTTAAAATAATGTTTAATTTTCACCGCTCATCTACAAATATCGACCCAGAGAAAATACGTATCGACTTAGAGAATTGGCTAAAGACTCCCAAAGAGCAAATCCATAATACCGTCGATAATATTTTGCAAGCCTTACAAATTGAATTAGAGGATTCCGAAAATGACTCCCAGCAACAATAATTTACCATCAGACACGCACTCTCCCTCGACTATAGAGAAGTTGGTAAACAATGCGAGTGTTGTTGATGAACCAACAAAAAGAGCGAATACATGTACTTCATCTGTTACAGTTGGCGCAACTGTGCCTTCTTCAATCACAGCCCAGAAGACGTGGCTGAGGTATAATCCACAGCGTATTCGCACAGGTAGTTCTGATAGTTCAACTCAATTATGAGCACGGACCGATCTACTAATCGCCCTGTCCACTTTACTTACCAACCAGTTGACGAAACAGGCCCTGATCTTTGTCAGGGTGATATTCTTCAACAGAATGACGAAATCCGGTCTTTACTCGCCGATGTTCATCCACATTTTAATGACGATAAATATAACGCATTTCTGGTGCTAACGCAAACATGCGATTTGGAACGTCGAGACGGCCAACCGTGCAAAAGCAGGTATATAAATCTTGCAGTTGTTCGACCATTAAGAGATGTTCTTTTCTTCTTGCTTAACCGGGACTGTGATAAGGTCAAAATAGGAAGGCGCTATCTGGAAGGTGTCTATACGTCTGAATCGAGAGATAAGGCAGAGCGTCTTTTATCGAGGATTCTAAATCAGAACGCACAAAGTGAGGGATTATTCTATTTGCACAACGACCTTGCTGTTAGAATAGCCGAGCCATCTGTAGCCTTTTTGCAGGTAAGTGTTGCTGTGCGAGCACAAGACCATTACGACAGATTAATAGGTGCGCGTTCTGGAAGGCTAAAGGAACAGTTTCAAAGTAAACTCGGTTGGTTAATTGGAAATCTCTTTTCCCGAGTTGCTACAGAGGATATGCCCACTACACAACGCAAACAAATTATTGCCGAATTCCTTAACACCGGAGGTTCCCATGACACTGATCCTTTTTGGGTTCCCAAAGCAAATATAGTAA
>JBEKSO010000184.1:0-8144 GCA_049516935.1 Thermoguttaceae bacterium | reverse complement strand
GATGACGTCGACCTCGGGGAGCAGTCTGTTCAGTTCGTCTGTGTTTGCAGGCACAGTCAACTGGATGTTTTTGCCCTGTGATTGAATCTGTTTTATCTCTTCAGCCGAGTATATGGGCGGCGGGACCACAAATGAGTCAGCCGCGGCGACGATCTGCACCCGTTCAGGCGGCGGGAGGAATTGCGCAATGCGGTCAGAGACAACCAAGCCAGGCGTAGCAGCCGCCGCAGCCAGAAATGACCGGCGAGACAAAGTATCAGCCATATCCGCTCCTTACTTATCCGACATTTGCCATTTGAAACATGCCTGCACAAGCTCCCGATTGTAAACGCCCCTTATCGTAACTATGACGTACGCGAGTCACAAGATACCGCGCCGATTCTCCTGCTCAGATTCCATTGCCAAGGGCCGTCCTAATGCCCGACACCCCCTCCGCAGATGCCAACGAGTTTGTCCCGAGAATCGTTCGGGCCTGTTGAAAAAGGCCTAATAGCGGGGCGTGAAAATGGCGTTTTCTCGGATTTCACAAGGCTAGCTGCTAGCAGAAACCGGACTTTTTCAACAGGCCTGTTCCTCTGCCGCGACACGCGCCCCCCCAACTTAGCGGCTAGCCGGCGCGTGTCAAGACACGTTAATTTTTTAGGACAGTAAATCTACCTGCATTCTATCAATTTGCTCGACGCTTGTCCGATCATGAAAAAACGGTCGTATTCTGGGACAACCGAAAAACGCATTGGTTGTCCCTTGACGTTATATTCGCCTCAAAGAAGACGCCTTCATATCCGGCTGGGTCGAGTTTCGCTCCATGCCGACACTCCGTGGCCGAGATACTCCGGCAAGGATGGCGGCGGCGGAGTGGGAATTGTATACTGAACGCTGATCACCAATACACGAAGCTCAGGAGGTCGGGTCATGGGAATCAATATTTTCGTCGGCTGGAGCGCCATTCTCGCTGGGCTTCTTGTCGGTGCCGGAATCGGCATGTTCTTCCACCGCGAGGCGTGGCTGGGCGGTTACGCGTCCTGGCGACGGCGGATGCTCCGGCTGACGCATATTTCACTTGTGGGCACTGGCTTGCTCAACCTTGCCTTCGCGCTGTCGGGGGGAGCACTTCATCTGGATCCTTTACCGAGGCTCGGGTCTGTGCTCTTGGTGGTCGGTGCGGTGACAATGCCGTTGATCTGCGCACTGTCGGTCTGGCGGAGTACAATACGCCGTCTGTTCTTCATTCCTGTTATAAGCCTCGCGATCGGCACGGCAGACATTCTTTATTGGGGACTCCACTGATGAGAATCGGCTTGATTGCCATGAGTGGCATCCGCGCGTGTGATACCGAACTGTTGCGACTCGGTCTGACCTTGCCAGGCTTCGTCGAGCGCAGCAAGACGATCGCCTCGCTCCCGAGTCTGGGGCTGCTGACGCTTGCCGGGCTGACGCCGGCAGAACACCAGTGCGAATACCTCGAAGTCGAGGATATCCGCAAGCTCGGCGATTTGCCCAACGGGTTCGATCTGGTGGCCATCTCCAGCTTTAGCGCCCAGATGAGCGAAGGGTACCAATTGGCCGATCGCTACCGCGCCTACAAGGTGCCGGTTGTTCTGGGAGGGCTGCACGTTACGGTCTTGCCCGGGGAGGCTGCGGAGCATTGCGACGCGGTAGTGGTGGGCGAGGGCGAGGCCGTATGGCAGGACGTACTTCGCGACGCCGAGAAGGGCCATCTTCAACGGAGGTATCAGGCCGATGGAGAATTCGATCTTGCCCTTGCACCCATGCCGGCCTTCCATCTCCTCAACCTCTCGAAATACAATCGTTTGACCGTGCAAGCCAGCCGTGGCTGCCCGCTGCGGTGCGAGTTCTGCGCCAGTTCGACCCTTTTGACCGGCCACTACAAGCAAAAACCAGCCGAGCGCGTGTTGGCAGAGATTGATCGAATCTGCGAACTCTGGCGTCATCCGTTTCTCGAACTTGCCGACGATAATGCCTTCGTTAATAAATCATACTGGAAGGGACTGCTGGCTGGACTTGCCAATCGGCACGTCCATTGGTTTGCCGAGACCGACCTTTCGGTTCATGAGAACGAGGAACTCTTGACACTCGCGCGGAAGAGCGGCTGTGCCGAATTGCTGATTGGCTTGGAAAGTCCGACCGAAGCTGGGCTTGCCGGGCTGGAACTGAAGGTCGATTGGAAGCGGAAGCAATGGCCGCATTATAAGCAGGCGATCCGGCGGATCCAGTCGCACGGCATTCGCGTCAACGGCTGCTTTGTACTGGGGCTGGATGAGCACACATCTGACATCTTCGATCACGTCCTGGACTTCGCCATGGACACAGAGCTGTTTGACGTGCAGATCACCTACCTTACACCGTTCCCCGGCTCTCCCCTTTACGAGCGGCTGAAGCGAGAGGGCCGCCTGCTCCACGACGGGGCATGGCAGCGCTACACGCTGTTTGACATCAACTACCGTCCCAAGCGGATGAGCGTGGAGGAATTGCGGGAAGGGTTCCACCGCCTGTCGATGAAGCTCTACGGCGACGAGCTGACCAAATGGCGACGGGAAAACTTCCATCGCAAGTATCTTCGCGCCGACTCACATTACCCGGAGATTCTATCATGAAAACGCCAGTTTGGATCCCGCTCTTGTTCGGCCTAGCGGCTGCCTACGACGGCATTCTGGGCCTATTGTTCCTCTTTGTCCCCGCTTACCCTTTCCAGGTTTTCGGCGTAACTCCGCCGAACCACATGGGCTACGTGCAGTTCCCCGCGGCCCTACTGTTGATCTTCGCGCTGATGTTCACCAAGATCACCCTGAATCCGATCCGGCATCGCGACCTGATCCTGTACGGGATTTTCTTGAAAGCCGCCTATTGCGCGGTGAGTGGATGGTACTGGCTAGCGGCCGGTATCCCCAACATGTGGAAGCCGTTCACGGTCATCGACTTGGTGATGGGGATCCTGTTCATCTGGGCTTACGCGATCCTTACTTCAGCCGCCAGCGAGGTGAAGGAGGCGTAAACGTCGAGTCTTATTAAACCTTAACTTTCTGCTACATTAAATCTGCCCATATTCTGCAAATTTGCCGCAAGAATATTTGCCTAAACGGTCTTTTCCGGCAGTCGTCATATAGATGGATTTTCAGACCAGGCCCAAGACACAAAGGTCTCATTATCCCATGTCGGGAATCAACATTTCGAAAATCCGTTTATGTGACAGGTTTACGAGTTAGACCAATATCCGTTATGCCTGCGGAACAGGCTTTTAGACTACGATCACGCCTGATTCAGGGTGATCGAGGCAAAGGAGCATGGTTAGATAGTCGCGGAGATTTCGGGTCAATAAGAAATGCTCCAGTACAAAGTCGTGGCCCGTCCGGCCCATGCGCTGGCGTTTATCGGCATAGCGGAGAAGGTATCTGATGCGGTAAGCGGCCCCGGCCGGAGAATGCACGAGGAAACCGGTCTGGTAGTCGTGAACCTGCAAAGCGATGCCCCCGCAGGCCCCGCCGATCACGGGCTTGTATTTCCAGAGGGCTTCGGTCACGGTTAGCCCAAAACCTTCTCTCAAGGACTTTTGCAGCACCAAAGTCGCCGATCGCTGCAGGATATTTATTGTGCGGTGTGCGTCGGGCGGAAGCATCAGAACGATCAGATTTTCGTCGTCGCCGGAACGGTCAATCACCTCGCGCAAGACTTCCGCTCCTTCGGGATCATCGTCGGCCGGGCCTCCGGCCAACACCAATTGCAATTCAGGGTAGTACGGTTTTAGCAGCCGATATGCTTCGATGACCCCCAATGGATCTTTGAACCGATCAAACCGCGAAACCTGCAATAACAGCGGGCGCTCGGGATCGATTTTCAGGCGGGCTAACGTTTCCAGGCGTTCCGCATCGGGAATCGGACAATTCTTGTCGGAAAGAGGATCTATGGAAGGCATGATCAGGAACATCGGACAGGCCAAGGGCCGAGTGAAGGCGGCCATGGAAAAGACCGCCGCGTCGTATTGTGAAATCGCCCGTTCCAAGTATTTCCAGATGGGGCGGTTGGGGTGTGAGGCGTCGATGTGGCAGCGCCAGATCCATCGCCCGACTTGACCGGGCGGCGTGAATTTCGGCAAATAAATCGGCTGCGGATCGTGCACAAAAACCACGTCTGCTTGTAGATTCAAGCGACTGGCGTTTTCTCGATTTACCTCGTAATGCAAGTCGAAATCGCTCTTTTTCAGCGACACGGGCAGGCCCTGCAATCCGTTGTGAAAACTCTTTGTGACGCGATAGAACTCGGGCGGTCCAGCGACCACTTCCCAACTCGCGTCGATTCCCAGCTCCCGCATCAAGGGGATCATCCAGCCGAGTATCTCGGCCACTCCGCCGCCAGTGCGCGTGGAATTGACGTGCACGATCCGCTTGCCCGCCAATCGATCGGCCAATCTGCGCAGATGTTCCACTTCCTGGTGGCCCACGATTTCTTCGTATCGATCCAGCAGTTTCATGATGCGGCCCTTGCGATGGACGGAGCTTCCTCCCTGTATTGTCGAAAGGCTTCGACGAGCGCCTGGCGGAGTTGGCTGAGGTTTAGAAAATAGAAGTCGATTGCCCGAATTCTTGCCACCAGCGAGGCGTCCGAGCCGACAGTTTCCAGCCACAGCGAGAAATCGTCAAAATGTTTCTCGGTCCGCCGCCGCGCTTCGTGCACGTGATAATACAAAGACCTCAATGGCATGCGTTCGATTGCCTCCAACAGAACGGCGGGCGAGAGGATGCGTTCGCCCGTGTCATAGGCGATCAGGCGCGATTCGACCAAGTACAGTTCCATTCCCGCTCGGCACCACGGCGCGCGCTCCAAGTCCCACAACCGGTCTTCAATCGCGTTTATCAACACTCCGCGCAACGTGTCGGTGGAAGGTTGCAGGTATGGATCGACTAGGCCCAATTGTTCGCCCAAGACATGATCTCCGAGCGCGTCCCAGCACCAGCGGGCCAGATCATTGGGAAATTCATGCAGTTCGAAATGGTCCTCCAGGGCGCACCGCATCATGTGATGTTCCAAGACCCCGTCAGGCACGGTGTAAATCGCATCCAGCAAATCGCGCAAATTACCGCATACTCGTCCGGTTGCGCGGCGGACCAGGCTACATTCGAACAGGCAAAAGGGTTCCGTCGCTTCCATGGCGCATTATCCTTAGTTTTTCGGGTTTTTTACCGGTCTAATCAGAAGCCAATTATCTCTTTACACAGGCTCAGGTTGTAAACGGTCGTTAACAAAATCATGAGGGCAAGACTTGTCATAATAAATATCACCTAAATAATTATATTAAAAAGGCAACCCTTTGAGGCAATTTTATTACCGGGGTGGTAGATGCGGAAAGAGCCGGAACATAAGCCGCAGGGAGCGCTGCTCCAAAACGATGGATACGTTTGCTGGCGCGTTTGGGCCCCGCTGTCGGACAATGTGTGTTTAGTGCTGTTTCTTCCCGACGGCCGCCAGGAAGCCGTAATGACGCCGGAAGGCCATGGTTACTTCGTCCATCAGCGGCGGCGGGAAAACGGCATACTGCGATATATGTATAAATTGTCCGACGGTCGGGAATATCCCGATCCCGCCTCGCGCTGGCAACCCGAGGGGGTCCATCGCCCATCCGCCTTGTTCTTCCCCGAATCGTACACTTGGTCGGACAAAGGATGGCGCGGCGTTTCAGCGGAAGATCTGGCGATCTATGAATTACACGTCGGCGCATTCACGCCGGAGGGAACATTCGAGGCCATTATCCCCCGCCTCGGTCAATTATCCTCGTTGGGTGTGACGGCAATCGAAATCATGCCCATAGCCCAGTTTCCCGGAGATAGAAACTGGGGCTACGACGGAGTTCACCCTTACGCGGTGCAAAACAGTTACGGCGGGCCTCATGCCTTCCAGCGGCTGGTCGACGCCGCGCATCAACATGAGTTGGCAATAATCTTGGACGTGGTCTACAACCACGTTGGTCCGGAAGGGAACTATTTTGCCAAGTTTGGGCCTTATTTCACCGATCGCTATCACACGCCTTGGGGAAAAGCCGTAAATTTCGACGGGCCCGACAGCGACCCGGTGCGGCAATTCGTAATCGACAACGCCTGCGCGTGGGTCCGCGATTTCCACGTCGACGGCCTGCGCCTGGACGCGGTGCAAACGATCTACGATTTCTCGGCTCGGCATATCCTTGCCGACATCAAGCAGGCTGTAAAGCGAGTTGCGGACACCCAGGATCGGATCGTGCACGTTATCGCCGAAACCAACCAGAACGACGTCCGCTTGATCGACCCTCCGGAACGCGGCGGGTACGGGCTCGACGCAGTCTGGAGCGACGATTTCCATCACAGCGTCCACGCGCTTCTGACCGGGGAGCGAGACGGTTATTATCAGGATTTCGGGCGGGCCGAAGACCTGGCAAAATCATATAACCACGTGTTTGTCTACGACGGTTGTTACAGTCCGTTTCGGCGACGCCGACACGGCTCTCAAACAGATTCGCTTAAGCGGACTCGATTCGTCGTGTGCGTGCAGAATCACGATCAGGTGGGAAATCGCGCCCAAGGCGATCGATTTGGCTGCCTCCTTTCTCCGCCCGCGCAACGATTGGCCTGTGGCTTGTTATTGCTCTCTCCTTGCGCGCCCTTGTTGTTCATGGGCGAGGAATACGGCGAGCGGCGGCCGTTTCCATTTTTCTGCTCGTTCAGCGATGCCGGGCTTATCGAAGCCGTGCGCCGCGGACGCCGGGAAGAATTCGCCGCCCTGCGATTCGATTGGTCCGTGGAAATCCCAGATCCCCAAGGCCAGGAAACTTTCCTGTCGGCCAAGCTCACCTGGGCATGGCCGGAGGGATCTTTAGAGGCGAAACACCGGCGGCTTTATGAGGATCTTTTGACGGCCCGGCGTCAGTGGCCGGCCTTGCGCGACCGGGAACACACAAACGCCCGCTTGACTGATGCTGATTTGGACAATCAAGACGGCCGGTCTTTCATTCTGCTTCTAGAGCGCGGCGGCAAGAACGGATTGCTGGCCGTAGCAAATCTATCGGAGATAACAGCGATTTTTCCGCCTCTGCTACTCGCCGGGAAACATGTATTGCTTTCAACCGAAGACGTTCGTTACGGGGGAAGCCGATTGGAATGCCAGTCGTTGGATCGGTTGCTTCCCTATGAAATGGTGATCCTCGGCGGGAGTAAATAATAGCCATGATCAATCTTTCGGACTGGGGTCAATCTGTCGCGGATGCCGTGGGGAAGATGATAGAGGATCGTCGCTGTCATCCCCTGGCGACATATCGCCTGCAGTTTGCCAAGGACCGATTAACGTTCCGCGATGCGGCGGCCATCGTGCCTTACCTCGATGAATTGGGTATCAGCCACATCTACGCCTCTCCGTATTTGAAAACTCAGTCTGGCAGCGCGCACGGCTATGCCATAGTGGACTATGGACGGATGAATCCGGAATTGGGCGGCGAAGACGAATACCGGGCACTTGTCGAAGCATTGTATTCCCGCAAAATGGGGCAAATTATCGATATCGTACCGAACCACATGAGCGCGGCGCCGCTGGAAAACCGCTGGTGGACCAACGTCTTGGAAAACGGGCCGGGTTCGCCGTTCGCCTCCTACTTCGACATAGATTGGCGCCCGATCAAGGAACAATTGCACGATAAGATTCTACTTCCCGTGCTGGGCGATCAGTACGGCCAGGTTCTCGAGTCCGGAGAACTGAAATTGGAGTATTCGGGGGGGGCATTTTTCATCCGATATTACCAAATGCTTCTCCCCTTGGATCCCCGCACATACCGCGCTATTCTGACGCGCCGCATTGATGAACTCAAGACCGCCCTGCCGGCCGACTCCGAAGACTTGCGAGAACTGGAAAGCATTGTGACCGCATTGGAACACCTGCCCGAACGCACCGAAACCGACACGGACCGGGTAACCGAACGGCAACGGGAAAAAGAGGTGATCAAGGACCGGCTTCGGCGGCTTGTCGAGCATTCCTTGGAAATCGCCGATTTCATCCGCCAAAATGTGCAGTATTTCAACGGAGCCCCGGAAGATCCCCACACTTTCGACGAACTGGATAAATTGCTCGATGCCCAGGTCTACAGGCTCTCGCACTGGAAAGCGGCCGCC
>JBEKSO010000183.1:0-8149 GCA_049516935.1 Thermoguttaceae bacterium | reverse complement strand
CAAATGCCGGTAATGGACGGTTATGAAGCCACCATGGCCCTGCGCGAGGAAGGTTACACGGGTTGGATTGTGGCTCTTACGGCACATGCCATGGCCAGCGATCGCCAAAAATGCCTCAATGCTGGCTGCAACGACTACGCCACCAAACCCATCCAACGCAAGGAATTCTTTGCCACTTTGGCCAAATACGTCGGCGCAGACAGGCAAGCAATCCGCAAATAAGACGCCTAGTGTGCGTATCAAGCCGAAAAATAGTCCACAAGTAGTCCATTATTGCCAATATCAGGGCAACATCGGAGCAACGGGCGGACAACACTCTTTTCTCGCAACGCCAGCGAAAGCAAACACTTACAACACTCTAGCAACATCTCATCAACAGCGGCACAACGCAACTTTTTTAGGTTGAGGGCCTAGTGGCAGCAATGCCGTGCAGGTTCAAGTCCTGTTTCCCGCACTCTTACAGCATAAGGACTTATGTCAAATTGGCATGAGTCCTTTTTTTTGGGCATCGTACTTCCGAGGCAAATCCGGGGCAGTGCTGCACTTGCGTTGCTTATGAATTGTCAGCTCCAGAAAACTCTGGAACTACCTGTGCCTCAGCCTTTCAAGACGCCCGAGAGTAGTTTGCGGGCAAGTCCCTTTTCCCGTATTTTCCTGAGCAGTAGTTCTTGAACCTCTTTATCTTCGCCCAATTCCGCCATAACGTTGTCAGGCTCCAGTTCATGGATTGCCGTCTTACAAGTGGGATATTCCGTGGGCAGGGGCACAGAGCAGATTTCCTGGATCAGGCGCAGCAGAGTCTCCTCGTTTTGCTGGTCCTCCTGTGGACTCGTCCCCATGCGTCGTGCCTGGGATAAGAGGACATCTCGGCAGGTTTGAATAAAGACAGCGTCCCCGGCGTAGACGTGTCCACCGCGCACCCTAAGGATCCTGGAGATCAGGATAGCCGGCCGCACGCTGGCGCTGCTGGTTTTGAGCCCCGCATCGCGGAAGGCCCGAACCAGGGTGATGATCCTTTCGACCTCAGCCAGAGGCAGACCGGAGCGTTTCTGGGTGATGGCTGCTTCTGTATCTTGGTCGAGCCCGCTCAGGAGGATCGTAACCATTCGGTCCAGGAGAGCGTCTTGGGCGCCGTGGACCCCGGCATAGTCGGCGGGATTGCTGGTGAAGATGATTCGGAAATCGGGGTGAACAGGTATATCCTTGCCGAGTAGAGGCAGCACCCGTTCTTCCAGGACTGAAAGAAGCACGTTGTTGGCCTCCGGCCGCGAACGCGTGAATTCGTCATAGACCACGGTGCAGCCATTCTGGCAGGCCTCGGTCAGAGCCCTTCCCACCCACACGGGCTTCACCTCTTCCTCAACCTTAAGCACCGTGTGAATGTACTCGTCGTGCGTATAACTTCGCTTGAAGCCGCTCTCCTTACCCACCAGATCCGCGGTGCCGATCTCGTCATCACCATGGATTAGCACTACCGGACGACCTATCAGTTGGGCCACGTGGATGGCTAGTGTTGTTTTGCCGCTTCCTGCCGGACCAGAGAGGTGAACGTATAAACCATCCTGGAGATAGGCCAGAGTGCGGTCTACCAAGTCCTTGACAAAAGGCGTCTCCACGAAGTCCGAGGGTGGAGCAGTTTCTACCTGAGATGTCTTTGCCGGCGGCTTGCCATCCGCCTGATCGGCACCGGGGGTAAAGGTGAAGGAATTCTTGCAGAAGGGGCATGTGTAGAGGCGCTGACGCCCCGCTTCCACTTGTACTTCTTTATGGCACCATGGGCAGGTCTCTGTCTGCTTCTCCATTAGTTGTCTCCTTTCTCTAAAATCTCTAGATGCTCCGCGCCAGGTTGCGAGAGAGGGAGCACAGCAATAACTTCCGTGCCCGCGCCCGCAGCGCTGTGGACCGCACACTCTCCATCCACGGCCCCAGCGTAGTCCTGCATTGTTCCCAACCCCAATCCATGAGGGGCGTTTTCCACATCGAAGCCCTGGCCGTCGTCCCGCACCGTGAGGCGTAACCAACCTACACGAGGCGGGTCCAGCCGTACGGTGACCTTGCCGGCCTTTGCATGCTTGACCACGTTGGTCAGGGCTTCTTCGGCTATGCGGTAGATTGCCAACCCCACCTGTTCCGGAAGCAAGTCGCGGTTGGCTTTCTCCTGTCTCGCAAGCTCTTCATCCAGTTCTATCTCAATAGTCAGAGCTGCTCCAAACTGGTCACGAAAGGACTGAAAGGCCGAGGCGAGCCCATTGTTGATAGTTGAAGGGTAGAGCCGGTGGCTGAGAATGCCTACTTGTTGCTCGATCTCTTGGTTCAGGCTGTCGATCATTTCGCTCAGGGGCCGAGATGTTTCCGACGCGGAGCCTAGACCTTTCAGGATCTCTTGCAGGCGGCCCTTCAGGATTAGGAGCTTATCTTGCACGCCATCATGCAGTTGGGCAGCGATGTCCCGGCGAACGTGCTCATGCACAGCAATAAGCCGTTGTCGCGAGCGCTGTAGATCACCCGCCTTGGCAAGAGCGACCCCCTGTCCTATCAGCGCCTCCGTAGCCGCCTTGCGCGCAATGGCATAGCGCATGGAGCGCGCCAGCAGCTTGCTATCCACTTGCCCCTTCACCAGATAGTCCTGCGCACCCTCTTTCAATGCCTGATCCCCCAGCGATTCATCCTGGAAGCCCGTTAGCACCACAATTGGCACAGCGGGCGCTTGCGCCCGCATCAGGACAAGGGTGTCGATACCGTGACTGTCCGGCAGCCCCAGATCCAGCAAAACCACGTTGCAGGTTTCTTCCCACAGGTATTCCATCGCCTCGCTAAGCCGCCGGACGTGGGTCATCTCGAACTGTCCGGGAAGTGCTTCCTCCAAGCCCTCGTACAGCAGGCGGGCATCTCCCAAATTATCCTCAACCAGCAATACTTTAATGGATTCAGTTGACATGGCCTCTCCTTATTCCGGTGGCAGTTTTACTATTGTGAGCCAGAATTCCTCGATGGCTTTTACTACCGCGCTGAACTGTTCCAGATCAACCGGCTTTGTGATGTAGCAGTTCGCGTGGAGGTCATACGTTTTAAGAATGTCCTGTTCGGCGCTTGATGTGGTAAGGACTACCACGGGGATGCGTCTGAGATGCTCATCGGTCTTGATCTCAGAGAGCACCTCACGGCCGTCTTTCATCGGCAGATTCAGGTCCAGCAGGATGAGGTCCGGATGGGCTGCTTTGAATGTTGCAACTCCTTGATAAATAAGATGTTGTGCAATTTTTTCTGCAATGCGGATTGTACTGGAGACAAGGACTTTTTGTGTGGGAAATTCCGTATGGCTGGCTAAATGGCGATGGTTGGGGAGATCATTCGCCGCACAGTGTAAGACATGGATCTTATCGGCGTCCGATTGGTGCGGCATCACGTGGACCGGTTTCCACGGCGTGCATGGTCTGCTGGAATCTTAAATCATCTTCCCCCATCGCGCCGCTCATTGTTTCAGATGCTGACTTGGGCATCATCGAAGAATGCGGCGGCGGAACAACTTGAGACGGTTTTGCGGCCGGCTCCCACCAGGCGACGCCCATCTCCCGCGCTTTATCGACGGAACATACAAGCAAGCGGATTTGGATGCTGAGCAACTCCACGTCACAAAGCTTGATTTTGATGTCGCCCATTATGACCACACCCTTGTCCAATACCCGTTCGAGGACCTCCGGCAGACCTTGGGATTGGGTGGACTGGGTGATAGCCTGGCACGCCATAATCTTTTCCTTGCTTTTGTTAGCGCAGATTGCCTAGAGGTCCCAAGTCAAGATTTAGGTCTTCGTCGCTTAGTCCGAAGTATTCTCTCAGCCGGCCAATCTCGTCGGATAGTTTGCAAAACGTCTGGCCTAGGCGTTCGATTTGCTCTTCGGTCAGTGATCCCGCCTCGATGCGCCTTAGCGCTTGCCGCTCTAGTAGCTCGCGGATCAAATCGACGAGTGTGAGCACGAGTTGAGCAAGACCATTGCGTACATTTTCCGGATTTAGCTTTATCCTGGGGGCCGCGGCTGTTTTCGTTTCCTGCGGGGGCTGCTCAAGCGTTGGTTGCCACACAGAAGCGTTTGGGGACATTGTGCTGGACATGTTTTATAGTTTCTCTATACAAGGATTTTAAGAATTCTTTATGGCGGTTCTTGTCTTGCCATTATCCGAGGTCCAAAGCAAGCCGGCCTGTCGGGCGGTCTCAAACGAGGAAAGCAGCAACTGTGCACGGATATAGATCAAATCGATATCGGCCACGGAAATGGCAATATCTCCGGCCACGACAACGCCCTTGTTCAACAATCGATCGAGCAACTCCAAAATAGTGCAGTTTTCCTCATCGATAAGGTTGGAATGGCTTTCCATCGTTTTCACTTTCCATGCTTTTGATTTGAGGGGACTGTCCCGATTTTTGCGCAGCAAATATGGGACTGTCCCCTTTGTCACAAGGCAAACTCTACTCCTCTTTTTCCTCTTCCGAACTCAACATATTTTGAATCGCATCGAGTTGATCCAAGAGCGCGGTTTCACGCTCGTCGAACTGCTCGTTGCCGATCGTCTTTGATTCAAATAGTTGATGCAGTTCAGTCAGGCTGTTCAGTATCGCCTTTTCCTGGTCTTCCCAGTCTTTTTGCGCGGTCTCCTGTACCTGGCGGCCGATGGCCATCAATGCTTTCATCGGGCTTAGTAGAATATCGTCTACGAGAAACATTGTAAAATTGCTTTCTGTTTATCAAAAACCGATTCCAAAAGTTCCCTGTCTTTTCGGGTGATGGCATTTTCTTCAAGTTTCGCGATTCAATTCGATCTCGGCAAAATTATACGGCGCCCAGGGGCCGCTATATTGAAAACAGTAGTGGTTATCGAAGGCATGCGCCGCCGCTTCAACTCCGTTTTCCCATTGCTGTCGATGCGTTGTTTCCACGAGGCAGGCCAATTTCATTATCATCCGCTCTTCATTGGGATCGATACTTCGAATTTCCAGACAATAGGGCGATAAAGCCTCGATCACCCTTTGTGTGTGCCGCCGCCGACTTTGCTCGGAGAGTGACTCGAAGAGCTTGCCGAGTTGTATTTTTTCCTCGATGGTGGGCGTCCTTCCGGGCTGAAATAGACGGTTACGCATCTCCTCCAATTCGCGATGGGTTGCCACGAAATACTCGAATATGTTGGCTGTTTCCCAGTAAACTTTCAGCGTCATTTCCACCATGCCTCGCAGCCGATTGAGCTTTTTTATCAAGACATCGTAATTTTGCTGCATGAAGTCGTGCAATTCTTCTTCGCCATCGGCTATTGTGCCGAAAACGACGGGCAAAACCGGCTGCCGTTTAGACAGATCGCTTAAAACCTGATGATGCGCGGCCAGATGAGAACGCTGGGGGCGTACTTTTTGCACCGCCAACCGACTTGTCAAGGCAGCCAGCCGGCCTTCCACGATCTCTTCAACGCGAGCGCCGGCCACTCCGGGCGGGTGCGCGGAAACCGCGTCTCCGGCCAATGTAATCCCGTAAAGATACAAACCGGTTTGTGGAACGCTTGCAATACTAGCCATGCCACATCCTCCTTGATATGTTTGTTAATCTGTCCTCTCTCAAGATGTCATTCTGAGCGAAGCGAAGAATCTCTACGGCATCGGATTTTTATCCTCGGCCGTTGTTCCTGCCCCGAGATTCTTCGCTTCGCTCAGAATGGTTTTCAACTAATATATTTGCGATAATGTTAAGGTCTGTATTGAGCCGAAGAATCCGAAGCGGAGTGCATTGCTGAGCCGTTTCCGGAAAGTTCCACCCATTTTATCTGGCCCTCCCGTGTGCGGATCGTCAACAGCGCTCCGCAAGCGAAGCACTTGACTTGTCCCTCGTATTCTTCATACCCGTCGCGCAAGTCCACCGTATGGCCACAGGAAAGGCAATTTACTTTCATCAATCCGATCCTTTATATAAACTCGATATATTCATCCGTCCTTGCGCATGGACTCTTCCAGCTCGTAGGCTATTATATTTAATAGATTATCCATTCGCACCAGGTAATGCTCTTGATCTAGCACCGGCCGCTGGGTTTGAATATTCAACGATCGAATGGTCTGGTTGGGTTTCCACACTTCAGCTTCAGCCTCCCATCCGCCATCGACCGTCTCAACCTTGGCGACCTTGGTGATATTAACTCGGTTGACTTCCGGCAACGACTTTTCCAGAAAATCGCGGACGGCGGTTTGTGCATCGAGGATTGTAGGCAACTTGCGCCCCTTCACAACTTATATTGGGGTAGCATTTGTACCGCTACTCCGTTTCCCGGGCGCGGCAGTGCGACTGCCGCATCAATTACGATCTTTGGCAAGGCGGAAATCATCAATACGTTATTTTAAAATCCTTTTGATCCATACTTTCCTGAGAAATGTCGTCATTGCTGTCATGAGGAATGAATTTATCAGCGTGCGGCGATTTCATGGGCGATCCGCAAACCGCCGGATGCACGACATAAACCGCTTCAATCAGTCTGGCTTGTTCGTGTTCGATCTCCGCGAGTCGTTTATCGAGATGTATCATCTGCTCGGAAGCTTTGCGTTTTTCCTTGTTTCGGCGCACTTTTTCCAATTCGAGAATCGCCAGTTTGATGAATTTGCGTTGAGGTTTTTCCGCGTCGCTTACCCGATCAGACAGGGTTCGGATATCGCGTAAGTGTTTATCTGATTTTACACTCATTTTTAATTCTCCCGCAATATGGGAAAAAATGTTTTTCCATCAACCGGAACTACCGACTCCCGCATTGGCCAACTCGCAGGCTTCCTGAATTGCCGCCCGAACGTCATCGGGTGAAAGAGGATTGTCATCTGCGCCGTAGCCTCTGGCCCCGTTTAGCCCGAGCACGTCGCAACAGATGCACTGGAAGAGCAAATCATCCGGATTGCAGGCGGCGTGCCGGAAGGCCATTACGCGGGCGATCGTAATCGCCGCACGGATGCTGGGCCGGTGGCCGCCGATTTTCCGCCGCCGAAAATTGCGCACTATGTCCACGATCCACTCCGCGTCCTCGATGGAAATGTTGCTTTTCGCCGCAGTGATGGCCACCTCGGTTTCCCGATCATAGTGATCCATGTGAATGGTAACGAGCCGATCCATAAGCGCGTCCTGGCTGGTGTGCACTCCGGCATACTCCTGCGGATTCGAGGTGAAGATCGCCCGAAAATCAGGATGCACCTGCAAGTATCCGTCTCCGGCGCGGCGGAGCTTGGGTAGATCCATTAAACCTTCGCCTAATATGCTTAACAGCACATTGTTGGCCTCTGGACGGCTGCGGGTGAACTCGTCGTAGATCAGCGTGTGACCGTGGCGGCAGGCGGTGGTCAGCCGGCTGTCCACCCAAAACGATCGCATGGTCTCCTCGGTTTTCATCACCGAATGGATAAAATTATCGACGAGCTTGCTCCTCCGGTAACCATTGTCGTTGCCCACCAGATCGGAACTGCCGAATTCGTCGTCGCCGTGAATCAGAGTAACAGGCTGGTCGAGCTGTGCGGCCAGGTGCAGGGCCATCGTGGTTTTGCCGGTCCCGGCCGGTCCGGACAAATTGACCGGATAACCGGCCTGCAAGAAAGCAATCGCGCGTTCGGCAAGTTGCCGAACCTGGGGAGTTAGCACGAAGGCGTCGCTGGGCACGGGCCGTACCGTGTTCTGATCATCCACGGCCGGTTCGTGCCCGGCTAGCCGGCTGTGGCCGTTTCCTTGACCGATCATCTACCTAGTCCTTATATTCTATGCCTTGTGGTGCGAACGGTGTGCTCGAGCGCTGCCGGATTGATGACTGCATCGAAAGGCCAGGCCACCCGCCTGCAAATCGCCGGCGAATTCCGCCAACTGGCATCTCAGCTGTTTGGCCATTTCGTTGATCTGTTCGCGGGTATTCTGGTAAAGCTGCTGACGATCCTGATGCAATTGATCGATGTTCTCTCGCAGCTTGGTGAAAAATTCGGTAAACATAGTCATGGGAAAACTCCTGTTATGCTGATTGGCGAGAGATGCTTTTTCATCTCACGCATTGTCAAGTACCTTTGGCCAGCCCGCGCCGGAAGGAGGGCACGCGGCACGCAGTTGGGTGTCTTGTCATGGACATATCCATCTTGCTAGCGTGCCTCCTCCGTTGC
>JBEKSO010000182.1:0-8194 GCA_049516935.1 Thermoguttaceae bacterium | reverse complement strand
AATGTTATTGGTTAGCAAGGAAGCGGATTTTATTTCTATGTACCATGAGGACGAGTAGATAGTATTATTGCTTCGCTAAATTCTTCTTTTCTAATTTCCCATTTTGCATTTATAAGAAGTATATAAAGCATGATCGTTGCCCCCAGAAAAATATGTCTTTCGCTTACTGGATCGTTTATTATATATCCCTCGTTTGCTAAATATACTCTCCAAGTCGGAGTGGTTTTTCCAGTTTGCGGATCACTATATACAGACTTATTTTCTTCTTTCCCTAGCCACTCTCGTAACTTGTTCATACCCCTTCGCACCTTTTCATTATCACTTGTTAGTGCAATTTTAAAATCCTTATGTGCAAACGCATTGCGTATGTCTTTTACACCTCTAAGCGCAAGAAAAGATTCATTATCAATAAAGCCCAATGCTCGACTCACTGAAATTCGATGTCCGAAAGCACCAAGAGCGTTTTTATCGCCTCCGCTTTCTTCACCCCCCAATACATCATTTATCAATTCATCATCTATACCCTCTAATTTGAATTTTGCACAAAAACAGCCCCTCAAGGCTTTATTAAGAAACTCAGCAGCGATCAGAACTTGGGCGCGTTCACTTTCTCCTCTTAAAGCATCTATTAATCCTTCGTTATCCTTATTAAAAAACGATGAACTAGGCGAGGGATTTCCGGCATTGATGCCTGAAGCAGTTTGTCCGCGCGGAAAAGGAAGAAAGCTTTCGTCCATTGGAATCACCTTAAATATTATCAGTATCACTTGACACGTAAGTATCTAATGATACAATCATAAACGAAAGGGTCAATACCATGAAAAGAGAAACTTTGCCAGAAAAACTAAGAACCGCCATACGCAAGAGCGGTAAGACGGTCTATCGAATCGCCGTCGAATCGGGCGTTGCCCATCCTCAGATACTCCGTTTTTTAAGCGGGGAGCGGGATATACGCCTAGAGACTGCCGAGAAATTAGCGGCCGCGCTAGGCTTAAAACTGGAATAATACCAATAAAAACGCCCGGATCGGCTGGAACCTTTCCGGGCAAACCACAATCGGGCTTTCGCCTAATTGCAGTCCAGATAACTCAATTATAGCGAAAGCCCCCAACAATGGGAAGGCTTTTTGCTATGAACAAAATGAGTATCGAGAAGCGAAACACGATTTTAAGGCTATTGGTAGAAGGCAATTCTATCCGAAGCGTATGCCGCTTGATGCAAACCAATATCCCGACCGTACTTAGGCAATTACGATGGGCCGGAAATCATTGCCAAAAACTCATGGCCCGTATGTTCCAAAACCTGTCATTAACCCACTTAGAGGTGGATGAAACATGGACGTTTGTGCTAAAAAAACAAGCACGTCTTACCGTCGAAGAAAAACATGAATGTAGCGATATTGGCGACATTTACCTATGGTTTGGCATCGACCAGAAAACCAAGCTCATTCCGGTCTTTTTGCTTGGCAAACGATCAGCAGATAATGCACGACGCTTTATAATCAAAATGGCAAATACGCTGAAATTTCCAACGGCCCACGATTCGGATGACCATCATTATCAAATTGGGGCGCTTTATCCTATTGTCCAGATTTCAACCGATGCCTTTCCAGCCTATCCAGAGGCCGTAGATTTAGCTTTCGGCCCGTATGCAAAGTATGGCACAATAGACAAAGATTATCGCAATAGTGCGGCACCAGGTCGCTATAGCCCAGGGGAAATAGTGGGTACCAAACGCCGGCCGGTATTTGGGATGAATGAGCATGAGAAATACAGTATTTGCACCAGCCATGTCGAAAGACACAATCTAACAATTCGTACTTTTATGAAGCGATTTACACGCCTTGCTTTGGGATTCTCAAAGAAGTTTGAAAACCTAGAGGCGGCCGTTGCCCTGCACATGGCATATTACAATTTCTGTTGGCGTCCTGGTAAAATGCGGATTACCCCCGCTATGGCAGCAAAGGTAACTGACCATTTATGGACATTTGCGGAGTTGTTTTCATAAAAGAGAGACTGAAATGGTATCACTACCCGCTCGCCTACCCAATACCGCCCGAATTTGGTATCTTCGATAATGCTATTTTTTAAAAATAACTTTATTCATCAAAAATCATGGGTTCGCATCGTCCGCTTGGTCTGCCGATAATCCTGGCGATTGTAATGATCGCGCTTTTGGTCGTACTGACCGTGGGCTGGGCGATTCTAACCGTCAGCGGCGGCTTGCATAGCGAATACTCGGGTTTGTATTGGGCCCTGCTGACTATCGGCTCGTTATTCATCGTGTTGCTGCTGGTGGGCACGGTGTTGTACCTGATCCTCTCGATCAAGGCCATAAATCTGACTCGCCGGCAGTCGAATTTCATCGACAGCGTCACTCACGAGCTCAAATCGCCCATGGCCTCGATGAAGCTGTATCTTCAGACTCTTTCCAGACATCAAGTGAGCGAGGCCGAACAATCCGGTTTTTACCGCTGCATGCTCGAAGACCTGGAACGGCTCAATCGGTTGATCAACCAGATGCTGGAAGCGGGCAGATTGGAGGTCCAGCCTTCGTCGGACGAAAGCGAAGACGTCGATTTGCCGCGCCTGCTGAGCGATTGCGCCGCTTCGGTATGCCTGAGCTATCGCATGCCCGCGGAAACGATCCGCCTCAGCCTGGAACCTTGTTCGGTCCGCGCCCGGCCGGTGGATATGGAGGTAGTATTCCGAAACCTGATCGATAATGCCGTGAAGTATGCCGGAAATCCGCCGCGCGTGGAAGTCAGTGCCTGCCCCGGTCCAAACAACCAGGTCCTCATTCAAGTGGCGGACAACGGCCGGGGAATACCTCACCATCTGCGCCGCAAAATATTCGGCCGTTTCGTCCGCCTGGGACAGGAACTGGAAAGGGAAAAACCCGGCACCGGCTTGGGTCTATACATCGTCCGCACACTGGTGCGGCGCTTAAAAGGCCGCATCCGCGTCAGCGATCCGAAACAAGGACCGGGCACGATTTTCGAATTGCAATTGCCTGCCAGTCCGGCAATTCATATTTAGCCCGCCCTCAATACTCGGCGGAGATAAGTGGGAAAGGATTTTACTTTGCCCCGGGTGTATTCACCCGGGGCTAAATCTGGTTTTTTAAGTGTGCAATAACAGGATCTTGCCGATGAGCTCAAACACAGCCGAAAAAAAACACATCCTGATGGTGGAAGACGAGCAGCATTTGGCAATGGGCATCCAATATAATCTCGTCGCCGAAGGATATCGGGTTACCGCCGTCGGCGACGGACCCTCTGCCCTAAAGATTTTCGAAGAAAATCCCGAAGGCGTTGATCTGGTGATACTCGACCTTATGTTGCCCGGAATGAGCGGCTATGCCGTGTGCGAGGCGATCCGCTCGATCGACATGGATATGCCCATCTTAATCCTGACCGCCCGCACCCTGAGCGAAGATCGCACGCGCGGTTTCGAGGTCGGCGCCAATCAATATCTCACCAAGCCCTTCGATCTGGAGGAATTTCTGGTCCGGGTAAAGAATTTGCTCATTTATCACGGCCGCGACAAGCGGCGAATCCCTCTTGCCGGCCGGATCCTGCAATTCGAGTTCGCCAACGCGAAAATTAATTTCGAAACTTTTGAAGTCACCGTGGCCGGCGAACCGGTCCGCGTGACCCAATTGGAAATGACGCTGCTGCGGTATTTTATCGATAATGAAGGCCGCGTTATCCCCCGCCGCGAATTGTTGGAAAAAGTTTGGGGAGTGCCGGGCAGCCTGAACACCCGCGCCCCTGACCAATTCATTCGCCGCTTGCGAAAATACTTCGAACCCGACCCTTCCCAGCCCCGCCATTTCCTCACCATCCGCGACGCCGGCTATCGGTTCGTGGCAAAACCGGAATAACAGGGGATTAGAGATGAGGGATGAGGGATGAGGGAAAACTGCTTGCGGTTTAGCGATGCACACCAATGACTGTAAACTGAAAACCGATTACTGATAACCAAAATGAGACTAAAACTCATTGCCTGCGAAATATTCTACCGCGAACTGTGCGCCGCCGTTGCCCAATCAATCAACCAGATCGATGTCGAGTTTTTGCCTAAAGGGCTGCACGATATCGGACAGGCGGGCATGTCTTCGCGGCTTAAGGAAGCGCTGGCCGCGGTCGACGAGTCGCTTTATGAAGCCGTGCTTCTCGGCTATGCCCTGTGCAGCAACGGCTTGTTGGGATTGGCGGCCGGAACGATCCCTCTGGTAGTTCCCCGGGCGCACGATTGCATCACGCTTTTTCTCGGCGGCAAGGAGCGCTATCTCGATTACTTCCAAAAGAATCCGGGAACATATTTCAAGACCAGCGGCTGGATCGAGCGCGGCCAAGGTCTGGCCCAAGCCGGGCAGGATACCATCCAACACCAGGCCGGCATGACACACTCGTACGAAGAACTAGTCGCCAAGTACGGCGAAGACAATGCACGGTTCCTCCACGATCAATTGTGCAATATGACGCGAAACTACGGTAAAATAGCATTTATCGAAATGGGCGTCGAACCCGACGACCGTTTCGAGCGACAAGCCCGCGCCGATGCGGCCACGCTAGGCTGGAAATACGAAAAACTCCAAGGCGACATGTCGCTGATCCAAGACCTGCTCGACGGCCGCTGGGACAACGAGCGTTTTCTCACCGTCCCGCCCGGCTGCAAAATCGCGCCCAGTTACGACGAGCAAATCATTAAGGTGGAGAAAACTGCTTGATTCTTAAGGTTTTTCACCAGATTTCTCCTGGCATAGCTACTCGGCCACACAACGATTAAGCCTGCCACATCAACGAAATCATCTCGTCTTACCCCCCCGGACCCCCTACATTTGGTGATTTACCTCCGTTTTAGTGACGTTTATCCTCATAACGTCTATTCAACCCTTCCTCATTCAACTCGAAGGAATCACGTTATTTTTCTCAAAAAACGGTGACCATCGCTATCTCATACACGTCGTCGCGATTTTTGGGTACAGGAATGATCAGTAATTGTTATTTACGCAAAGGATGGTTATTGGTTGGGTGGCATAATGGTGCAACCACGACAAGCGCAAAACATCTTGGACTCCAATTTGCGATCAATCCCCGTAAATTTCCTCAGGAATCCAGCCGTAATACCTATATCCCCTTTTGATGTTCGTTGTCTTTTTCGAGAGCCGAATCAACTTTTCTAAGCAGCGAAAGGAGTGTGGAGTATGAAACTCGCGTCAAACAAATGGCGGCCCTTCCCGGCGACAACCTGTTTTTTGCCGATAGGAGGGCTTCCCATGCTGAAATTAACATGGATCCTGTGGTCTTGCGCGATCGTTGCGATCCTCACAACGCCCACAGGAGCGCAATTGACAGATGTCAGCAAGGTGGTGGACCAGATCCCCGATGATTTGAACAAGTGGTTTAGCCCCACCGACAACTCCACCTATAAGGCTGATTACGAGGGCGCGAATCCATCTTTCCAGGACATTAACAACAACGGGAATCTCGACGAAGGCGACATGCGGTGCAAGGATAACAAAAACGGAAGACACCCTTGGCAGCTCAGTTTCTACGGCTCGGGCCCGAGTGGTGCGACTTTTACACCCGGGGCCGTGACGTTGGGCCCAGAAGACTATCTGAGTCAGATCGTCAACAACTCCGCGGATAAAACAAAGGAGAAGATCGTGATCATCAGTATCACGGGGAATGCGGATCAAAACGTCGGGGTCGGTGTTGTTTCCACCAGCGGAGGCACAGTGAGTTCTACTAGCCCCCTGCCCTACGAGGGCTGCCATAAGTGCTTCATTTTCACAATTCCCCAATTGGACAGCAATGAAAAAATCATAATCAGGAACTTTGGCAATAGGGCCGTCATCAACGAAGCTGAGATCAAGACCAAGTGTGTGGAGCCGGAACAGGCGACTTCGTATAGCAATGGTACCACAGGTTCCACCAACACGCCCTCCGGGATCCAGTACGACCCGGGTCTGCAAACACTTTCCATCAATGGAGCCCCGATCAGCATCCTGAACCTGGACGGGTCGAACATCAATGATCCACAGTTCGCCAACGATCCCATTATGGGGGCCACGATTTCTCTGACAAACTTCACGTTGTCTCATTCGGACGCCGGCGGATACTACTTCCAGAACTGCACCTTGACCGTCGCCAAGGCTGGGACCACATTTCTTAAAGCCGACATTCCCTGGCTGTCCATGAACGACTACGCCCGGGCGGCCTGCGGCGCCAACGTCTTCGGCACGCTGACGAACGTGCAGGCCGACCTGTCGCTAGGCTCGGCCTGGCTCAGCCAGCACGTCAATTGCCAGCAGACGTCCTCGTCCTGGGCCGATATCCGCCTCAATACGTCGGACGATCTCATGCCCGCGATAACCGGGGGAACTGCCCTGAACACCACATGCACGGTAAGCATGGGGTTTCGCGCCGTTGCATTCGGCGGCAATACATGGATGGGCACTAACGGAAGTTTTTCGGATCCTGACCAATGGAGCTACAAAGCCGCCTCAAATTGGAAAGGCGCCGAGGTCAACTTCGCCGGTGCCACCTCAGGGTGCACGGTCACGGTTGACAGCCTGGTTACCCTGGGCACGCTCAACTTGCAGGGCACTGCCGGGTACACCTTGGCCGCCGCCACGCCAACCCCCTTCCCAATTGTGATGAATGCCTCCCTCGGCAACGCCGCAATCAACGCATCGGGCAGCCACGATATCTCGGCACCCGTTTACTTGGCCAGCTCTACCGATATATATGTGCTCAATCCCGCGGATACTCTGACTATTAGCGGCAACATTGGCGGTTCCCTTGGTTTGACCAAGAACGGCTCGGGTAAGCTCACTCTTAGTGGGTGCAATACCTATACCGGCACTACCACGATCAACGCCGGCGTGCTGGAACTGCCTACCACGGGTCAGATCGCTCCAGAATCCGCGATTTTAACGACCGATCCCTCCGCGATGTTCCTGGTTGACGGCGGCTCGCACACCGTGGGAATAATCAGCGGCACGGGTATGACTTCTGTCGCTGCCGGAAGCGAATTAACGGCGACCTCCATAATACAAGACACACTAACCATCGGCGCTGGGGCCACGTTGACCATTGCCGCGATCCCGGGCGGCCCGCAGTCTGCCGGCGACGGTCTGTTGCCCGTCCCCGAGCCATCCGCGCTGATCCTTCTTTGCATCGGAGCGGTTAGTTTATTCGTCTACGCCATGCGGTTACGGGAAGGGCCGAAGATTATTTAAAAACAAAAAACTCCGCGCAGACACTTGGCTCGTATTATATAATGATAAATGCCCATGCGTAATCCAGGTTAAGGATTGGCCACGAACTCGCCGCCGCGGCATTGTTTTAGATAGTTGAGCGCGTGGACCTGCCCTGTCATTTCCAACTCATCGCGATAAACCGGATCGTGCCAGCCTTCGATGTCGATCGAGCCGCGAAAACCATTCATCCGCAAAATGCTGATCACGTCGGTCCAATTCGTCTGGCCGAAGCCGGGCGTGCGGTGATGAACGTACTGCTGGCCGCCGCGGATGCCCTGCGTACGGATCACGTCCCAAAACACCGTGGCGTCCTTGCCGTGAAGATGAAACACCTTATGTGCCCACTGGCGAAGCTGCGGCAAGGGGTCGATAAGGCTGACCATCTGGTGGCACGGCTCCCACTCCAACCCAAGGGCGTTGCTGGGAATCGCCTCAAAAATCATCTCCCAGGCGGCCGGGGCATGTGCGATGTTCCAGTCGCCCGACTCCCAATTGCCGTGCATGTCGCAGTTTTCAAAAGCAATCCGCACGTTCCGCTCTTCCGCCTGTTTCACCAGCGGCGTAAATACTTGTTTGAATGCCGGCAGCGACTCGGGAACAGGTTTGCCCGGTATCCGCCCGGTGAATCCGCAGACCAAATTGCAGCCGAACCAGGCCGTGGCGTCGATAAGCCGGCCCCAATCGCTTGCCGTCCGCGCATCGATAAGCGGATTGCCGTAAATGGCCAACGCGCTAACAACCGCCGTATTGCCCTGCTCGGCAAGCACGCCTTGGATTTCACCGGCCAGCCGCCTTAAATCGATATTATCGAGATGTCTCGGAAAAACTATCTCAAAACTCTCAAATCCGTGCGGGAGGATGCGGCGAATATACTCGACAGGTTGATTTTCGACTTGCACCAAAGTGCCGATGCGTATGTCAT
>JBEKSO010000181.1:0-8216 GCA_049516935.1 Thermoguttaceae bacterium | reverse complement strand
TAGCGGCCCGCCGTGACAGACCTCTTGCAGCACCAGGTGGCGTTTGGGATGCTTATCCAGGCCGGCGATTTTCTTGATGAGATTATAATTCCGCCTGTGCCCGTGCAAATCCCCGGTGATCATCACCTCGTCGGCCGCTTCTTCGCTGATGACAATCACATTTCCTTCTCTTGTGGGGGTGCGGAGATTGGCCTGGGTGGCCTGGGCGAACATGGCAATGATTTCTTCGATGTATTGATTGGAAGCTACCATGATCTCATCTTTCCGCCCGCAATCTCGCGCCAATTTATCTATTTTACGCCACGGATGCAAATATGTCGGGCCGAATGGCTTATGCCAATCCTGCCGAATACAACGGTTTTACCGATTTTCTGGATTCTACGGATTATCCGTCCGATGACAATTCCAGAGGGCTTTGACCCTTTCCTAATATCGAACGAAAAGGAATCGACGGATATGAAACGTGCCATCTATGCCATACTGGCTGTGACCGTATTGATCTCGTTGACCGGCTGCCTATCGGCCCACGGCCATAGGCCGATTGCCTGTGTGCAAGGATGTTGCGCCCAAGCCCCGGAAAACTGCGCCTCCTGCGAGTGTGGTAATTGCCAAAATTGCCAAGATCCCAACCAGCAGGTCCCCTGCCGCCAATGCGGCGGTCGAGGCTGCCCGTTGTGCCGACATGGCGCCGGCCCAGGCGGCCCCGGCGATGGCGAAGGTTTCGCCCCGGGCCCGCCCGTCGGGCAAGTTGCATATCCATATTATACAATTCGCGGTCCGCGCGATTTTTTAGCGCCTAACCCGCAAAGCATCGGTCCGTGACATTTTGCCAACTCGTGACCGACACTACGCCGGCCGGGATTTCCAGGGAGGGGAATCCCGGCCGGTTGCCTTTTAAAATGATGAAGGATGAGGGATGAGGGATAAGAGATGGGGGCTGGGCAATTCATTGCCCAGTTTTTTCGAGCGATAAGGACGATTTAAAACCGCTTGCGGTTTCGCGGCGGACTGCGATGTGTGCGGCCTTCACATTAAACTAAATACCGTATCTATTTACCCGGCCGCGAACGTATACATCATCTCCAATCTTTTCGACCTCGGGCGCATCGATACACAATGCCTCGCTCATTCGCTCGATGCCACCGCCCGCAAATGGAACCGCGGCCTGCGACCCGCCGATCAATTTCGGCGCTATAAACACGTGCACTTCGTCGATTTGCCGGGCGTCCAGAAGCGATCCCAATACCCGGCCGCCGCCTTCCACCAGCACGTTGGTCATCCGACGCCTGCCTAACTCTTCCAAAAGCCCGTGCAGCCGATCGATGTGCGTTTCGCCCACGAACTCGAACACCTCGCAGCCCGCATCGCTAAGCCGGCGGCGATTCGACGCTGGCGCCTCATTGCCCACGGCGACCAGAACGGGCGCTTCGGCCGCGGTGCGAACCAGTTGACTATCAAGTGAAAGCGACGCCCGGGTGTCGAGAACCACGCGTAACGCCGTGCGCGGTCCCGGCGGCCGTGCGGTCAGCATAGGATCGTCCTTTAGCGCGGTTTCGCGTCCCACGATAATCGCGTCCATCCGTCCCCGCAGTTTGTGAACCACTTTTCGAGATTGCTCGTTTGAAATCCAGCGGCTCTCCCCGCCGGCAGCCGCCATCTTGCCGTCCAGCGACATGGCCCATTTGGCGATGATCCACGGCCGGCCGGTCGCAAGCAGTTTCAGATACGGGGCGTTCAATCGCCGGGCTTCTAACTCGAGCAAGCCGAATTCGACCTCCACGCCGCCGCGGTGCAACTCGGCCGCTCCGGCGCCCGCAACTTGGGGAAACGGATCCTTCATGGCTATGACCACCCGCTTTACGCCCGAGGCCAACACAGCCATTGTGCAAGGCGGTGTTTTGCCGAAATGACTGCACGGCTCCAGCGTAACGTACATCGTAGCCCCGGTGGCTCGCGGACCGGCCAGGTGCAAGGCCTCCACCTCGGCGTGCGGACCGCCAAAGCGCCGATGCCATCCTTCGCCGATGATCTCCGCCCCCCGAGCGATAACGCAGCCCACCATCGGATTCGGCTCCACGCTCCCCTGCCCGTTGGCCGCCAATTCCAAGGCCCTACGCATGTGCCAGCGGTCAAGATCGACGGTAACCATGTGAAAACCAGGATGGCTGTGAACTGCGGACGGCGGACAATTCATTTAGCCCCGGTGAATACACCGGAGGTCAGGCATGGAGGACATTTTATTTAGCCCCCGGTGAACACACCGGGGGTTTTGCTTGCGGTTTTATGCCGCGTTAAAGGATAAATGATTATAGTTTATATGATACAGGATGTAAAATTGCCCCCAAACCGCTTGCATCCTCGCAAGGAAGTTTTATATTGCCCCAAACCGCTTGCGATTTCGCGGGAAATCTTTTCCCGGCAAAAAAATGCACCTGCCACAATGGTTATTTGATCTTGCCAATATTGGATGTATTAGTAGATTTAGAGCACCGACAATTATGACCGATTATATCCAAGTCTTCACCAACACCGAAAGCCGCGACGATGCCGAGACCATTGGCCGGGCGCTTGTCGATGGGCGCCTGGCTGCCTGCGTGCAGATCGTCGGGCCTATCACCAGCATCTACCGTTGGCAGGGTAAAATCAACACAGCCCAAGAGTGGCAATGCTGGATCAAAACCAGGCGCGAGCTTTACGACCGCATCGAGGAAACTATTCGTAGCCTGCACCCGTATGAAGTGCCCGAAATCCTGGCCGTCGCCGTTACCGCCGGCAGCGCCGATTATCTGGCCTGGCTGAATGAAGAAACAGGCGATAAGGAATAAGAAACTCTAGCAAACCTCCCCTCTCCCTTTGGGAGAGGGTTAGGGTGAGGGCTTTGGTAGAGTCCCTATATTCTTTGTGTAAAGATTTGGAGGTGCGTGTTATGAAAAAATTCATGATTTTATGTGTGGGATTAATCACGTTTTTGCTTATGGCAGTTGTGGTTGCGGCCCAACCGCCGGGCGGACGCGGACCAAGACCGATGGGACGGGGCGGCTCCGGCGATTCATCTTTCGATAACGCCCCCATCCCAAAAGACAACGCCGAAAAAAAGATCCTGGACGTGCTCAAAGACATGGATCAGAATCAGCGCGGGGGTATGATGAACGTGCCTGTGCATGATGGCCGCCTGCTGCGACTATTGACCGAATCCACTGGCGCCAAGCACGTCGTCGAACTCGGCACATCCAACGGCTACTCGGGCATTTGGTTCTGCCTGGCATTGCGGACCACGGGCGGCAAATTGACCACTCACGAAATCGATGCCAGCCGCGCCGAGCTTGCCCGGGAGAATTTTGCCAAAGCCGGAGTGGATAAATTGGTTACTCTCGTGGAAGGCGATGCCCACGAAGAAGTTAAAAAACTGAAAGAACCAATCGACATTCTCTTCATCGACGCCGATAAACCGGGCTACGGCGACTATCTCACAAAGCTCCTGCCCCTGGTCAAGCCCGGCGGATTGATCGTGTCGCATAACATGGAAATGTTCCCGGCCGATTCCGATTACGTCAAGGCAATTACCACAAATCCCGATTTAGAAACACTTTTTCAGAATACGCAAACCGGCAAAATAGCCATATCCCTGAAAAAACGCTGAAATAAATGTGCCGCACCATGTCTTCCGCGCAAGATACCCCCAAAAAACAACTTTCCCTCTTCGATTCCACGTGCCTGATCGTGGGGATAATTATCGGCGCGGGAATTTATGAAGTGGTCCCGAATGTGGCCAAAGGCACTTCGTATTGGTGGGCCTTTTTGGGAATTTGGGCCGTCGGCGGCCTGATCTCGCTCTGCGGCGCACTGGGCTACGCCGAACTGGCCTCCGCTTATCCAAAAGAAGGCGGCGATTACGTTTATTTAACCCGCGCCTACGGCCGCTGGGCAGGCTTTCTCTTCGGCTGGCTCCAACTGGTTGTCGTCCGGCCCGGCGACATCGCCGCCATGGCCTTCATCTTCGCCCGATATGCACAAACCATTTACGATCCCTTTCCCCATGCCGTGGCATATTATTGGAGTCGTCCGATCTATGCCGTGGCAGCGGTGGCCATCCTCACGGGCATCAACATCATCGGCGTTCCTCAAGGAAAGTGGACGCAAAACCTGTTGACGATCGCCAAGGCCATTGGATTGCTAGTCATCGTTGCCGTGGCGGTTCTGGGACCGGGGGCTTCCGCAAGCGCACCAATCGCCGACTCCGGGCCCCTAAGCCTGGCATTGATTCTTGTGCTGTTCACCTTCGGCGGCTGGAACGAAATGGCATACGTGGCCGCGGAAGTGAAAAATCCCGCCCGAAACATCGTCCGGGCATTGGTCCTGGGCACAGCAGCCGTTACGCTCCTGTATCTGCTGGTCAACGGGGCGTTCTTATACACGCTGGGTATGGCGGGCATGGCGAATTCCAATGCGGTCGCCGCGGATACCGTTTCGACCTTGTTTCCTAAGCTTGGCGCCGCCATTGTCAGTGCCTTGATCTGCATATCGGCCCTGGGCGCCACGAACGGTTTGATCTTCGCCGGCGCGCGAATTTCCTATGCCGTCGGGGCCGACCATCGCATCTTTCGGGCATTGGGCCGATGGAATCCAAGAACCGGCACGCCCGCTCGCTCTCTCATGCTCCAAGGACTGATTGCCGTGGGATTGATCGTTTTGCTCGGCTCCTTTGTCAACGCCATCCTTTATACGGCCGCGGCGGTTTACTCTTTTTACTTGGCAACCAATCTGGCAGTCGTGGTTTTGCGATTTAAAGAGCCTGGTTTGCAGCGCCCTTATCGCGTGACGGGCTATCCCATACCCACCATATTTTTTTGTGTGGTATGCGTTTTCCTGATCCAAAGCGCCGCTTCATACCAGCCGGAAGTTGCCCGAGTGGCGCTGCTGATTTTCCTTCTCGGATTGCCCTTGTATTGGCTAAGCGGCCGGTTGTGGGCCGATAGTGCTAAATCATAGAAAATATCCGGCTATTGCCGCCAAGGGGCAAAGATGAACAACGCTCCGCAGGCGATGAACATGTAGCCCAGCAGATAGTTCCATTTCAGCGGCTCGCGCAGGTATAGAACCGAAAAAACGCAGAATACCGAAAGAGTAACGACTTCCTGGATGGTTTTCAGTTGCGCGGTGCTGATCCCGGCGTTCGATCCCAGCCGATTGGCCGGCACCTGGAAGCAATATTCAAAAAAAGCAATGAGCCAACTCGCCAGCACGACCAGCCACAAGGCCGTTTGCTTGTAGCGCAAATGGCCGTACCAGGCGAAGGTCATGAAAATATTCGAGACAGTTAGTAGTATAAGAGTAACCAGCCACATTGTTGCATTTTATAGAAAAGGCTTAAAGGGAAAGACCCATTTTCATTGATGCGAAAATCGGGACAGTCCCTAGATATTCAGCTTTTTGCACGCCCAGAATACTCCCCCGCCCACGATGCTTGCCAGCACCAGGATAATGACAAAATCCTTGAAATGCCACAAAAATCCCCTGCGGATCAAGCAGAACAGGATCTCGCACAATATGCCCGTGATGCAAAAGCCGATAATGGCAAACATGGTCCAACGTTGAATGTTGTCGTCTTGCGCCATAAATTTTTTCCTTGTGGCAGGCAGGAACGCGACGAAAAAGCCCGATTTCTACATAGTTTTACGAGAAACAGGCTTTGTGTAAATAGGAAATTACAAAGAAAAAAGAGATATTTAGCCCCCGGTGAACACACCGGGGGTTTGCGCTGCTCCGCCAAATTCTCGTTCCCATGCTCTGCGTGGGAACGTGCGAAGACGTCAATTTCCACCGCCCTATGGTTTTTTAGCCGGATTTTCCGGTTTTTTCAGGCCTATCGGACCCGCGCCGATCAGGACCAATGCCTGGGCCCGGCGGCTGGCCCGGACCATCCTGCCGGCGAAGAATCATCGGGGCGGCCTGTTCTTCATAATATAATCCCGCAGCAATTGCTGTTGCATATCCTCGGGCGACAGCTTCATCAAGCGGTCGCGTTCGGCGTCGTCTAAATCTTTATCAAAAAACTCGGCCAGCAATTTGTCGTCGACCGGCCCTTCCATGCCCGGCCCCCGCCGCGGGTAGTTCTGCCGCACCAGGCTGTGAGCCCAGTTGTGCAGGATCGTAATTTGTTCGTCCTTGGACTTGACTTCCAGCAGTTTCTGGGTTTCCGGGCGATTTTCCTTTTCGATTGCCTTTTTGGCATCCTCCTTGGACTTGGCTTCCAGCAGTTTCTGGGTGCCCGGCGTAAAGTTCGATCGCAATTCGCTCAAATCGTCGTCTGAAAATGGAGACTCCTTGTTCTGCCCATCTTGCGGGCGCAGCCACATCATCCCCATTATCCTGCGGTGAAAAGCGATGGGGGCCATGACTTTTAGTTCTTTCTGTATCGGGTCCGGCAGGTTTTCCACGAATGCTTTTTCATGCTTGCTCTCATAATTTTCCATCCATTTCCACATCGCTTCGGAATCTTTGCCCGCCGGAGGCCTGTTGGTGATTTCCGTTTGTTCTTTCTGCTTGTAATCTCTAATCCATTTGAACCGTTCTTCGCTTGTCATGTGGGGTAATTCCAGGCGGTAGTACGAGGGCAGCAACTTGAACCATTCGTAATAACGATCCATAATCCCCCGCAGTTCCTCGGCGTGTGCATCGGCATGGATTTGTTCGTGCAATTGCTGCAGTTGGTTTTGCACGGCTGGAAGAAGATGGGCGAAAATATTCTGCTTCTGCAGCAGATCGGCCTTTTGGCTGGAGTCGAGCTTCTTTAAATCCTCCCCGGCGCGCAGAGCGATCGGCGGGCTTGAAACTGTATCACCCTCTTTGGACTTGACCTTGGGAAACAGTCCGCTTTCTTCCAGCATCCGCAGGAATTTGATGTCTTGAATCTGCTGGTATTCGTCAAGTTTTTCCAATATCGGCAGGTTTTGCACCAATTCCTTGTTAAGCTCCTTATTCGGATTCGAAGCGATCAGGGTAAATGCCATGAATCCGGCCAGGCCGGCCGCAAGCATTCCCACCCCGCAAAAAAACCATAACCGCCTCCGCCGCCGCGGCGCCTCCTCCAGGCTTTTACGGACGTCTTCTTCCGCCGCCAGGGCGACCATTTCCATGGTGGAGCGGGTAAAGTCTTCGCCCACCGGCGCGGTATCCAGTTCGTCGAGCGCCTCCCAGGTCTGCTCCAGCCAATGCAGTTTCCGGCGGACCTCCGGATCGACGGCCAATAGTTCCTCGATGCGGCGGCAGGATTCGCCGTCCAACTCGCCGTCGAGATAGGCTACAAGCTGCTCTTCGAGAGAGCTTTCGGCATTTATGGGCTCTTGCGTCATATTGTCTTGTTGTATGCTACTTTCGTTAGCGCTTCTAACAAAATGAAGTTAAAGGGCAAGTTGTGTGCCACTGCTGGCTTGCCAGCAGTGTTTTTCCGGCACTTCCTCCCACACTGCTTGCAAGCAAGCAGTGGCACACGTCATTTTGTTAGAAGCTCCTATTCTTCTTTTGTCTTTTCTTGTGTATTGTTGACTCCGTCTATCGCCGGCAGTTCGCCGTGCTCGAAGTAAGGCTCCAATACCTGGTGCAAATTCACTCGCGCACGCGATAACAACGACTTTACCGCCTGGGTCGATAGCTTCATCGTTTCGGCAATATCCGCGTAACTCATGTTTTCGAATTTATTCAATAACACCGCCAGCCGCTGCCGTTCGTTCAGCGATTCCACTGCCACTCGCACTACGTCGCGGATTTCGGCCTTGGCCAATTGCCGGGCGGGCATCTGCCCGGTGCTGGCCTGTAATATCACGTCCAGCGGCGTAACGCCCGTCGCGCCGCTGTCCAGCGGTGCTAGCATTATCTCCGGACGCCGGCTCCGCGTCCTTAACGCGTTGGCGGCTGCGTGATGAGCAATTGTAAAGAGCCAGGTGGCGAACTTCGCCCCCGGCTCGTAGCTCTTCCGCGAACGATACACCCGCATAAACACTTCCTGGGCCAAATCTTCCGCTTGATCCGCGTCCCCGACAAGGTGCCTTAAAATCGTTACCAGCCGCCCTTGATAGCGCAACACCAACTCCTCGAAGGCCGCGGCGTTGTCGTCGCGAACTTCGAGCATCAGGCGGACCTCGGGGTCCAAGGCGTATTTGCGGGCGGACGATTCGCTAACGGCCAAGGCTATTTCGTCCTCTGGCGGAGATCGACCC
>JBEKSO010000180.1:0-8220 GCA_049516935.1 Thermoguttaceae bacterium | reverse complement strand
GCGGTCCATTGTATGGGACGGGCATGTCAAAAATCCCCTTTAGTCGGATGGTGAGGCTAGAATCCTACGTGCCTTTTTTATCATCTGGCGTAGTACCCTGACCCCCGGCAAGTTTTAGCAGTTTTTCATAAGCGGGAATTTCCGGGGTTTGCAGCATATCTTTGGTTAGTCCGGCTTTCAGAGCCTGCTGCATGGTCGAGGATGCGGCATACTTTTGTTTGGCTAAATTAAGGGCTTGGGCTTGGTGGAATAATCGGATGGGAGTGGCTGCGTCGGCAACGGCCTCATCCATGTCTTTAAGCGCTTTTTCGGCGTTGCCCTGCGCGATATACACGCATGCCCGGGTGTCCAACATCGAAGCCAGGTGGCCGCTTCTTTCAATAGCTTTGTTGATCAGCGAGAGGGCTTCGTCGAGTTTTTTGCCTTGCAGGGTGAGGAGTACGGCAAGGTTGTTCATGGCAACGGAGTGTTCCGGATATTTTTCCAAAATTTGCCTGTAGAAATTTTCGGCTTCCGCGTAACGATCCTGATTGACGCGGATATCGCCCAGGGACAAGAGGATACCGGGGTGGTTTTCGAATTTGACTTGGGCATCCGTCAGGACTTTTTCCACCCTTTGTGTTATCTCCTTGGATTTTTTTTCGCCTTGGATGATATTCATGCAGACCTGGCCGACGGTAATAGGCTCGCAATTTTGCCAGGTTTGCTCCAATATGTTTACCGCGTCCTCGGTTTGCCCTTGGCGGATGAAAAACATTACCAGGTCCATGGATTGCGAGGGATGTTCGTCGACGTATTGCCTGTAGAACATTTCCGCGGTGCGGATATAATGTTCCGCCATCGCTTTCTGGTCGGGCCCTTTCATCCGCTCGGTCATCTGCTCCATGGTGTCGGCCATCACGCGAATGCGTTTGGAACGGTCCGACGGCACGGCATTTTTCATATCGACGAAACCTTTCATCAACTCCAGGGCCTCGTCGAACTGGTTGTGCCGGACGAGAATCTGGGCTTTTAGAATGATGGTCGCGGCGGTGTTTGAAAAATCCTTTTCCAGCTTATTCAGATACAGTTCGGCGCTGGACACGTCCCCATGTTCCAGCAGCGCATTGACATAGAATGCCAGGTAGCGGGGATCGTTGTCTTGAGACACGATCAAATCGCGCAGTATATTGCTGGCATTGACCCAGGCGGAGGTGTCTTTGTCGCCGGCGGGGGTTTTAGAGTCGGCGGACGGATGCGATTGCATTTGTTTTTCGGTGGCCAGATAAAGTACAGCCAGGTTAAACCGGTCCTCCGGGGTGGCTTGTTGCCCAGCCATCATTTTCTTCAGAATGTCGATAGCTTCGTCCTTGCTGCTTTTTCGCGGGTCCAAAGTGTCGAATTTCACCATGATGCGCCAATCTTCGGGGGAATTGTCGGCGGCGGACAGGTTCTGTTCGATCAGTTTTCGCGCGGCTTCCATGTTTAATTGCCCGCCTTTGGCCGCGGATAACAAGGCCAACTGGCGCCGCGTCCAAAAAAGAATGGCATCGTCAGCTTTCACTTTGCCATCGAAGATCAGCCGCAGCAGCGCCTCGGCTTCCACGGTCTTTCCTATTCGTTGATAGAAATCGGCCACGTTGCGGATTACCTCCGGATCGTTGGGTTTGGAGGCTAGCGCAAGCTTGTACTGCTCCATTGCCAGATCGTTTTTCTCCACGGCTTCGTAGCATTGGGCCAGGGCGAGGGGGGCCTTATCGGCGGGGATCTTGCGGCGAGCTTGATCAATAACTTCCTCGGCCGCGCTGATCTTATCCACCGAACTGAGAAATTCCACCAACGGCACCCAGGTTTCCGGCACGTCGCTCTTCAAATCCACGGCTCGGCGCAAACTTTTTTCCGCCTCGGCCGAGAGATCCGAAAAATCTTTATCGTGTTTTTGAGCTTTTGCGCGCCGGGCCGCGATTCCCAAAATCTGGCCCAGCCATGTTTGCTCTTTGTAATCGTCGGATTTTTCGGAAACGGCCTGGCGGGCTTTAGCCACGGCCAGATCGAATTCGCCTTTTTGAAACAGCAATTGCACCCATAGACGGGTTAATTCAGGCGTGAAGGGGACTTGCTGGCGCTCCAATTGCTGCAGGAGTTTGTCCGCTTCTTTGTAGTTTTGTTTCTGGAAGAGAATAGTCACCGCGCGTCGCGCCGCCGCGGGATTGCGATCGCCCATGTCGATGGCATCGGTATAACATCTCAGCGCCAGATCCGGTTTATTTTGCTGGTCGTAAATGGTTCCCATGAATAAGGGAATACGCGACCATGAGGAGCGTATTTCGCGGGCTTGGGAGAGGTTTTGCAGGGCTTCGTCAAGCAGGCGGGGATTGTTTTCTTTTGCGGCTTTGACATATAACAACCGGGCTTGGCCAAAGAGCCACAAAGGCCCTTCTCCTTCCACTTTTTTCACATCTTTGAGAGCTTCTTCCAGAGCGGCCACGTCCTGGTTATTTGCCGCTTGTTCCAGGCGTAGAAAATGAACTTCCAGGTTGTTTGCGTCGGTTCGGCTAAGCAAGTCGACATATTTGTTGATTAGTTTAATATCACCCGTCCTGCGGGCGGCGTTTAAAAGGCCGTTCCATAACAGCACTTTATCGGCATCGGAAAAACTATCGATATTTTCGCCCAGTTTCGCTATGAATTCTCCGGCTTTGACATCATAGCGTTGCAAGAGATATTCGCAGCGGGCCAAGCGCAGATCGGCGGTATCGCCCATTTGTTTTTGGTAATCAGCCAGGATTTTTTCGGCTTGATCCCATTTCTTCTGCAAGGAGGCAAGATTGACCATTGCCTTCCAGAACTCGATTTGCTTGGGATTTGACTGGTGCGCCTTTTGCAGGATTTTTTCGGCTTCGTCATTTCGATTCTGGGCGTGAAGGACTTCGGCGCGCAAGAGAGGGATCTGCTCTGAGACGGGGTTGGCTTTTTCCGCCTCGTCAAGCACTTTCTCCACTTGATCCCACTTTTGCTCGTTGGCGCTGCGTTGCATTCTCTGCCTGATTAAAAGGTGGACGAAGGGAATCATACTGCTGGCCGGCAACTTTTGGGTCATCATCAAAGTGCTGTATTGCTGCACCGCCTCATCCACCCGGCCCGATGCGAGCAATGCTTCCGTGAGACCTGAACGAGCCGGGGCGGAAAACGGATCGATTTTCACCACACGTTGGTAGGCGTTGATTTCCTGATCCACGTTGTGCAACTGCCCGTAGCAATATCCCGTGCTTAAGTCCGCCTGCTTCATCAAATTCGGCATGGAGATCAATGAGGGGCGCACTTTTTCAAAACGGCGGGCCGCTTCCGACCAGTCTTTCTGAGCAAAAGCCATCCTGGCCTCAAGATATTCTATCAAGGATTTAGGGTATTGCGTAGTTTGCAGTTGCCCGATGGTTTCGCGCGCCTCGTCCAATTTTCTCATGTCGATAAGAAAATTCACCTTGTACCAAAGTATCTGGGGCGAATTCTTGGTTTCTTTAAGACCCTGATTGAGGACTGCAATCGCTTTTTCCTTGGCTTTTTCCTTTTCGGCCCGCAAAATGATTTCGGCCAGGGTGGTGTATATAACGGGCGAATCCTTGTGGATTTCCAGGTTGTGCTCGGTGTATTTGCGGGCCTGCTCCGATTTGTCCAAGGCAATTGAACAGCGGGCCGCCAGCAGCAGCGCGTCCTGGTCATCCTTATCCAATTCCACGGCCTTTTCGGCGGCCTTCATGGCCTCTTCCTTGGGTTCTATGTCATCCTTGGCCGTGGCCTTCTTGGCCTCCTCTTTATCCATGCTTTCCCAATAAATGCCCAAATAAATGTAAGCTTTTGCCGAATCGGGGTTGTTTTTGACCAGGTCTTGCATGCAAGCGTATGCCTCTTTGGACTTATTATCCAGGTTTTGCCGCAACAGATAGGCCAATAGCCGGTAAGTCTCGATTTGCTTGGGGGAATATTTGATGGCCTTTTCATAGGAATTTTGGGCATTTTCATAATCGCGAGTGGCCTGTTGACACTGGCCCAAAAGTTCTAGCAGTTCCGGATTGTCCGGCGACTCCTTAAGCAAGTACTGAATGTGCCTCATCGCGTCGGTAAAAGTCCTCCTTAACATGAGCAAGTCGATAAGTTTGCGCCGCGCGTTATTGCGGGTGGGATCCTCGGTAACCACCTTGTCAAGCAAACTTGTCGCCTGGTTGAATGCTGCCACATTGATTGTATTTCCATCGATGATATTATCGGCAAAGAGCAAGCCCAATTCTTCCATCACGTCCATATCGTGGGGCCTGAAGGACAGATACCAGCCCAAGTTTTTTTCCTGCTTTTGCAGGGCGGTTGCTTGTTCCTCGGTTTTTTTCTCCTTTTTTGCATCCTCCACTTCCTGCTTGGCGATATTGGCTTGATCGAGGAAGAAATAGGCGTTGCGATACTGTTGTATGTAGTGAATGAAATACAGGCCCGCGCCGCCCACGACTATGATGACGAGCAGAATTATCGCCAACCGCACATTTAAAGTTCTCACGAGTTCACCTCGTTTAAAATAGTAAACTTGACAAATTGGGAATTAGAAGGGACGTCTAAACTAACATTATACAAAAAATTTTCGTCGTGCACCCGCCCGGCATTCAGGGGGCACGCGATCTTGAGGATTGATTTTCATAAGTGTAATAAAAGGGGCTAAGAAGAGCCGGGAACTTCAAGTGTTTCATTTTTTCGCATCATTCGCAGGAGAAAAAGTACCAGCCAAAAGCAGGCGAATCCGATGGCAATCCCGCCTAAATCTTCAAAAAAATCCGACCAATCCGAAGACCTGGACGGGATAAATCCCTGAATAATTTCGGTTGCTCCACCGTAAATCGCCAAAGACAACAAAATCCCCCACCGCGGCAAGGGTAAGCATGCGGTAAAAGTCAGCAGAGATAAAACAGTAAAACTGAGCAAATGGGCAATGGGCATCAGTAATTTTAAAAGCTCGGGCACGTTGCCCGAAGCGCCAACCCAATGTTCGGGATGTTGGCTGAATAAAAGAATGGACAGATATAACCAGTATACCACAAAGGTTATTCTCATAATTGTTACGTTAAAATGTTTAATCACGTTTGAAAAACTGCTAAAAAATGCAAGTTTTAGCCTTCAGGGGGGACTTTTCTACATTATAGCACATTACAGTGCATACGTTCTAGATATAAGGAGGGTTCATCGTTTATCGGCGGTTTGCCTTCCAGCCCGGGAAATTAACATGTAAAAAAGCCCGACAAAAAGGGGATTGGCTCCCGGTATTTCTTCGATTTCGGTTGAAAAGGGGCCCGTGTGAGGGCGCCTGTCCCCATTTTGTTAGAGGCGCCAAATGCTTTTATTCCGTTGAAGGTGATAATCATTGATCCGTATTTCCCAATGCCAGACGAATAAAAAATGCCACTTATCGCATCGACAAGCGGCAATGAAAATATCAAATGTCAGGAATGCTTAGGAACTATGTTTGCGGTAAATCCACATGCATGTCAAAGCACAAAGCAAGAGCAAGCAAGAACTTGGTTCAGGGATCGGGATCTCGCGCAAAGTAAATGAAGGATGATCAATAGACAAATTGGGGACATCTATGCGAAATTGATAGGTTTGCATACCAGTGTCTTGAGTTCCGTTCGTAAATGTGAGTAGATCCTCGCTTTTATTTATAGTGGAGAAAGCGGATGAAACGAGAGGCGGGACATAGTTAGGGGCGCCAAAACCCAATCCATCACCGGATGGAGACGGAGTAAAGTTCACACCAGAATCAAAACCCAACTCCATTGAGTAACCGGACCAGTTGGTCAAGGTATTATTGTCAACAGCCTCAAAGACCTTGTACTCAGTCACGCCGCCGGAAGGCGTAACTTGGAATACAATATCAATGTAATCGGGGTGGTCAAACCGCTTGACGGGAACGATCATATTATTGTCCGTCGGTCCACCATTACCAGTTTGGTTACCGTTGTCTGGGCTTAATGTCGAATAAACCGGAACGGAGACGGTTCCCAAACCTGGCCCCGTTCCCGCTTCGGTACCGAACATAGTGACAGCAGAAATGAGTCCTGCATTCGCCGTGCGAGAGAGAACTGCGAGACCGAGTGCAACCGCAAATATTTTGCCGGTCAAAGAGAGGAAAATAGTAGCAGGGCATCTAGGGTAGCCTCTGAAAGTTAGTTTAGCGCACAAACAATAGGCTGTCCACACCGCTGCCTCCTGGGGCGTTAGCGCCCGGCTGAATATTACATAATGATGTTGGTCAACGCCGATAAAAAGCGAACAATAAACTCAACCGATGTAAAACACTTTTTCTCGCTCGGTTTCAAACCGACCAGGAGAATAGATTTTCTTAAGTCTCGCCAAATGTGTTTCTGGAAATGAACGTTATTACATTTGATGCGGAAATATTATGAATCTGATTGCACCGGGCGGGATCGCAACATTCGACGCCCGGCGAAGTTTTGAAAGCGAAATTAGAAAACCAAAGCGCATAACAAGCGGCGAGTTGAGAGTATGGAGGCAAAAGTCCCGAAGAGATCGGAGAAAAGCAGTGGGCCGGCACTCTTTCGATGTTTGTGATATCCACGTGGAAGACATTAGCCGGCGTGCAAACAAACACGGCGTCCAAAGTTCGCGAGGCGTTACTCTGAACTGCGCATAAACCAAGCGCCCAGAGCAATGCCCATCTTGCCGAACTTCGAAATCGCACCGCTGCCTCCTGGGTATTTATGCCCGGGTTGAAGATTATCTCTCGTAAATACTGAACTGCCCTGATTTTACATAATCCTTCCGATCTGTCAAGCAATTAACTGGCATAACTGGGGATTTATATATTACTAATCAAGGGATGATTATGGTGGGCTAAGATGTGATAAGGCTGTGTTTCTCGACGATTATGGTTATTTGGAAGAGATCTAGCTCCATGAAAAACTTATTTGCCGTTTACCCAAGCGGCGACTTCACATCCAGCAGACCGAGCAAGTACTGCGAGTAGTTATTATTATATTCGCCGGCTAATCGACGAAGTTGATCGGCATGAATGTAGCCTTTATAAAAGGCGATTTCTTCGATGCAGGCGATTTTCAGTCCTTGGCGTTCTTCGATGGTTTGGACGAAATTCGCCGCCTGTAAAAGCGAGGTTTCCGTGCCGGTGTCGAGCCAGGCGAACCCGCGTCCAAGGCGTTCAACGTAAAGTTGTCGTCGTTTCAGATAATCGCGATTTATGTCGGAGATTTCCAATTCGCCGCGTTGGGAAGGCTTTAAACCGGCGGCGATCTTGAGGACTTTATTATCATAAAAGTAGAGCCCCGTAACGGCGTAGTTCGAGCGAGGCGCATCGGGTTTTTCTTCGATCGAGAGCGGTTTACCCTGTTGGTCCAGCTCGATGACGCCGTATCGCCGGGGGTCTGAGACGGCATAAGCGAAAACCGTGGCGCCTTGGGATCTCTCGGCGGCGCGGGTAAGCCCGGCTTGAAATCCCTGGCCGTAAAAAATATTATCGCCCAGTACCAGGACCACGTTATCGCGGCCAATAAACTCTTGACCGATGATGAAGGCCTCGGCCAATCCATTTGGTTCGTGTTGAATGGCATACTGAATGGAAATACCCACTTGGCTGCCGTTGCCCAGCAGGCGCTCGAAGTTGCCGATATCCCGGGGGGTGGAAATCAGTAGTATGTCCCGAATCCCGGCCAGCATCAGGACCGAAAGGGGATAATATATCATGGGTTTGTCGAAAACGGGCAGGAGTTGTTTGCTTACGGCGCGTGTAATGGGATGCAAACGGGTGCCTGCCCCGCCTGCCAAAATGATCCCCTTGGAAAATAATGCCGATGATGCCATAAATAGCCCTTTAGGCAGCAGCCAATCCCAGCCGTTCTCTGCGATATGCGCCGGAGTTGATGCGTCCGACCCATTGCAGATGGTCTAGATACCATCGGACTGTGAGGCGTATGGCGGATTCGAAGTCATATTGAGGCCGCCAGCCGATCTCTTTACGGATTTTAGAGGCATCGATGGCATAACGCCGGTCATGACCCGGACGATCTGCGACGAAAGTAATAAGCGATGAACAAGGCGAGTGCGGCAGATCCGGGCATAATTCGTCGACTACACGGCAAATCACGTGTACGATATCTATATTAGTTTGCTGGCAATTTCCACCGATGTTATAGGTTTCGCCAGGCCTTCCCCGGTTCAGCACCAGCCAAA
>JBEKSO010000179.1:0-8225 GCA_049516935.1 Thermoguttaceae bacterium | reverse complement strand
CACACTCATGCCGCCGGCGATTGGGAACCGGGGGGCGGAATTTTTCGCATCCGCCCAGAACCTAAGCCAGGCGGGCCTGGCATTGTGCGCGCTGGGAGCGTGGATGGGTTTGGGAATTTATCGGAGCAAACTCGATTCAGCCGATGGCCGCTGCTCGCCGGTCCCGCTAGGCTCGATTTGCACCGCGATTGTGTTGTCGGTTGTCATCGGTTTTGCGGCTATGGATCGGGAATGGTTATTCAATACCGGCTCGCAAAACGATCGCACCGACGCCGTTCTGGCCGTGCTGACTCCGCAAGAGGGTCCTCAGCCCGAGTCGAACGGGAGCCGGACCTGGGAGCAAATAGTAGCCGATCGGCGGCAAAAGGGTTGGGACTTTCTTAAAGGAGCCGGTCTAGTTGTGGTCTGCCTGGCCGGCGTCTACTATTGTTTAAACATCGGTTGGAGCGCGCTACGACCCGAAAAGCAAGGCGATACATCTATTAGCCTATACAGAATAAGGGGCTCTAACAAAACCTCCTATTAAATACACCAAAGCCCTCACCCCCAGCCCCTCTCCCGACCAACCTTCGGTCGGTGCCCGGCGAGGGGAGTTTTGTTAGAGCCCCTAGAATAGATCTTGCATGAGGCGTCCGATATATTAGGCCGAATCCCACATATTCTCTCTGTATAGCCGGCCAGGAGGGCCGCAAATTCCGATTCGATATCGTCAATCGCGGGGAGGCTGACGTGCGGGGTTTTTTTTGCCGATTGCCTGCACTAACTCGGCTCCCAAAAAAACGGTTGCGGCCGCGTAATAGACCCAGAGCATGATGGCGATAAAGGCGCCCACGACCCCATACACGCTGTAGTGTGTTCCAATGACCAGGGCGGCCAGGATTCGGCGGCCAGCCTCCCAAATAATCGCGGCCAGCAGCCCTCCACCGGCAGCCGCCTTCCACTGGACGGGCACTTTGGGGAGGATTTTATACAATATCGTGAACAGCAGCCAATCGGCGGCCACGGCAGTCGCTGCGGTCAACAGATTCCATGCCGTGTGAGATTGAATCAAATTCGTGGCGGCGAAGGTGTGCATGGTTGCCAGCGCCATGTTAAAAAGGAACGCCGCGATCACCAGGGTCCACACTCCCATCAACAGAAGAAATGCGCGGAGTCTTTGAAAAAGTATGTGACCGACGGCGGAGAGAATTCCCGTGTATTTCCGGGCGGGGACATTCCAAATGCGGTCAAAGGCTTTTTCGAACTGGGCGAAAACGGCCATGGCGGCCAAGAGGAGGGTTATCAGGCCGACCGGGCCGCTCAGCGCGGCGTTAGTCTTCACCGAGGATAGGGCGACTTCCACCTGGGCGGCCAGGGAAGGGGCGACATTTTCGGCCAGCAGTTTCAATAATCGCTGTTGGGCATCGATGCCCCAACCGGTGAATCGCAACAGGAATCCCATAAGCGAGAGGAGCAAGAGCAAAAGCGGGAAGAAAGACAAGGCCATGTAATAAGACGTCGCCGCGGCCAATCCGATCGCATCGTCCTTGCACCAATTTGCATAGGCTTCGTAAAGCTTGCGATAAATCTTTATAACGACTTGAAAGAAAACGCCCATTAAACTTCCTTATACCGGCAGTATAGCAGGCACACTCCGCGTGCCGTTTTGGGATTTGCGCTGCAACTCGCTTATCGGGCAGACGGCACACGGAGTGTGCCTGCTACATAACTTGTCCATAGGGCAGACGGCACACGGAGTGTGCCTGCTACATTGTAACTTACACTGGGAGGGCAAATCGCGGACCTTGCTCGGCCTGGGTTGTACGATAGAATACCAAAGATCGATTACTTGATGCAAGATTAACGAGAGCATAAAAATGAGTGAAAATCGCGAAGGCGAGATGAGCGAGAACCGGGAAGGCGAGCCCGAGGTCTTTCCGGCGGAACTAGTGGAGATCGTGCCTGCAGCGGGATGGCAATTCCAGGAGCCGCCGCAGCAGCGCGTGGTTCGTAAGCGCCGGATAGGACTGCCGCTGCTGCTATTTGTCGCCACCTGTATAAGCACCTTGATGGCCGGCATGAGTGAACAGGATGCGCACATAAGTTGGGCGCAGACGTTCATTCTTGGACTGGAATATGCCGTACCATTGATGACGATCTTGGTTTGTCACGAGATGGGACATTTTGTGCAAGCCTGGCGCCACGGGGTTTACGCGTCGTTTCCTTATTTTATTCCCGTCCCCTTTCCACCCCTTGGCACTATGGGGGCTGTCATCGCCATGGAAGCCCGCATGGGACATCGCCGGGCGTTGTTCGATATCGGCATCACCGGGCCACTAGCCGGATTGATACCTACAATTATCTTCTGCACATGGGGAATAAAGATGTCCACCGTGGAATCCATAATGAATCACTTAAATGAGTCACATATCGGCGCGCCGCTTCTTTTCCAATTTCTTACTGATTGGCTGGGGAAACCCATCCCGGCGCAACACGTAATGAAATTACATCCCATGGCCTTTGCAGGCTGGGTTGGACTTCTGATTACGAGTTTGAATTTGATACCCATCGGTCAACTCGACGGCGGCCACGTGCTTTATGCCTTGCTTGGAAAAACGGGCAACGTGGTTGCCCGAATCCTTTTGCTTTCCGCTCTCATAATCGTCATGCTTGATATCAAGGAACTTTTTATGTGGGTACTGATGCTGATTCTATTGATCATGATGGGCCCGTCGCATCCGCCCACGGCAGACGACGAAGAACCGTTGGGTTGGCCCAGGATTGTCCTGGGCTGGCTGACGCTGGCGTTCATTCCCTTAGGTTTTACGCCCATACCGTTTAGTATTGGTCAATAGCAGGCGTGGATTGGATTTGAAAAGGGCTATAAAGACCTTCCCGGGGTACAGGCTGGTAAAACGCGGTCAGTAGACGGATAGATGCCTAACATGGGGGGTGGTGAAGGAAGATGCCGGATGGATTTTGTTTTCCCCTGTAAATGGCTGAAAAATCGCAAATTCAAAAATTCCCATACGCATTATTGACAAGTTTCTTTATTATCTTTAAAATAAGGTGTTCAAGCCTTGAGACAGTCAGAAATAGCAAAAAAGTCAATTTGATTAATTAAAAAAATCAATTTTAGCCATGTCTATTTTTGACTTCTTTTATGTACAATGAATGACTGGGAAAGCTGTATACCGGAAGACCGGATGTCATAACATTTTATTATTCTGTCATCCTTTTTCATTTGGAGGAGCAGTGATGTCACGCTGGAACATGAGAATGAACAAACTCCCGGCCCTCAGATCGGCGTTTACGCTGGTCGAATTGTTGGTGGTGATTGCCATTATCGGCATATTGATTGCGTTGTTGATGCCGGCCATACAAGCGGCCCGGGAGGCGGCCCGGCGCTCGCAATGCGTGAACAACTTAAAACAGATAGGCCTGGGCATAGATGGATTTGAAGGGGCATATAAAAAATTTCCCGCGGGCCGCAAAGGGTGCGATGGAATTACGCAAGGAAGCACTAATAGGCCTCCCGACTCGCCATACAACACTCGCATGCCTAGCTACGTTGTGAACAATTGCGTTACTTGCAACGGCGATCCGGCTCAGTCACGCCTGGGCATCAGCACATTTGTCTTGATCCTTCCTTTTATGGAACTTTCTGGGACCTACAATACTTTTGACATGACGACGCTTTGGCAGACTGCGATTGTCTTGGACCCAACCAGCAGAAACGGCATCGCAGTCATGGCGCGCCCGTCAGAGGTGGTTTGCCCCTCTGATCCGACTCCGCCAACGACTACGCTTCATGGAGATACAGACGACGTTACCGGAACAGGGGCCACCGGCAGTTATGCCGTGGTTGGCGGAACGCAGGGGCCGCCGGGGCACCTCTGGTCAATTAAAATCAATAACGACGGCCCTTTCATTTATAAAAAGCAATATACACGAAAAGATATTGTCGACGGCACTTCGCATACTTTTTTCGTTGGAGAGGATAGAGACGGATTAAATAAGTGGACCGCGGGTCAGCGGCATTCAACCATTCGCTACACCACTAACCCACTAAACTGTCCTACGGGCGCAGCTCAGCAAGATCTTGACGACGGCCAGGTATTCACCGGCACATTCGGAAGCTTTCACAAAGGGGGCGCCAATTTCGGTTTTGGCGACGCCCATGTAGCGTTTATCACCGACACGATTGCAACTGATTTGTACAAGGCCCTATCCACCCGCGCTTCAAAAGAAGTCATCAGTGGAGAATATTAATAGTGCGTAATTGGTTAAGTGATTTCAAATAAAGATGGGAGCCGCTTCTATTTTTCCATCGGTTTCCTTCCTATTTTTCAGCTTTATACGCCAAATACGGGGCAAACAACTGAATCGTTATAAAACTAAGGTCTATCGTTATGAAATGCTTATGCCGTTTCGATCTATTATGGGCAGTACTCTTGGCGTTCACGATTGTCTCGATAAGCGGATGCGGTGACAATTTGCCCAAGCGCGTTCCGGTTTCAGGCCAGGTGTTTCTCGACGGCAAACCCCTGGAATACGGTGCGATACAGATCTATCCCAAAGAACAACGCATGGCAGGGGGACGTTTAGACTCGCATGGAAAGTTCACGATTGGCACCTTTACCGATAACGACGGTTGCTTTATGGGCAAGCATCCTGTGACGGTAAATGGCTCTGAAGGCATTAATTCATCAAAAATGCGATGGTACGCACCGAAAAAATACGCGAATGTGGAGACTTCCGGTCTGGAAATCGACATCCCCGGCCCATTAAACGACGTAAAGATCGACCTTAAATCGGAACCCGGACAGAAATACCCTTATATCGAAAAGCTATAAATTAAACCACAGCCAATTAACGATAAAAAATTGGCTGCGATCAACATTTTGAAGATAAGAACCGGTCCACCCTTTTATTAAGATGGGCCGGTTTTTTGTGATTTCTATTTTCAAATGCGAATAAAAGCGAATAAATCCCGCCTGCGTTTATAAAAAATTGATGAAAAGGAGCGCATCATTTAAAAATGAGGTTAAATCGGGCTAATCCCGGCGAGATCTTTCGCTGCGCTCAGGATGACTTTTGGGATAAGTTCTAAAAGCTTCTAACAAGACCTTATATTCAATTAAAAAAGCCCTCACCCCTAGTACACCGCCACTCCTAAATTTGTGAATATGGTCTAAAATCCGCTCCCCTACGGGTCGCGGCTATTGAGTCTCAGGAAATAAATGTCGTAGGATAACACATAAACGCGCTCGCCGTTGGCTCGCGGCTAAACTAATGTAATGACATTACTTACCCGACATTCAATAAACATTAATTCGACATTCATCATCCCACAATTTTAACCGTGGTCGGCTACTAGCCCCTCTCCCGACCAACCTTCAGCCGATGCCCGGCGAGGGGAGGGTGTGTTAGAGTCCTTAGATTTCATCGGCGGAGCGGAGCCAGGGGCGGATGGTTGGGTCGTAGGCCAGGATTTCGGCGGGGGTGAAAAATACATCCATTTCCCGGCAGGCGGCTTCCGGACCGTCTGAGGCGTGAACGAGATTCATTTGCCGGCTGGTGCCGAAGTCGCCGCGGATGGTGCCGGGCGCGGCCTCAAGCCCGTTTGTGGGGCCGACCATTTCGCGGACCACGCGGACGGCCTCGGGGCCCTCGAGGATCATGGCCACCAGCGGCGAGGCGGTGATAAAGGCCTCGAGTTGCGGATACCAGTTCTTTTTTACGTGTTCGGCATAGTGTCGGCGGGCCAATTCCTGGGTGATCCGCATTAGTTTCATGGCCACCAGGTTCAGGCCTTTTTCTTCGAACCGGGCGATGGTGCGCCCGATCAACCGCCGCTGGACGCAATCGGGTTTCAGCAGTACAAGTGTCCGCTCCATGTAATTCTCCCGTGACTTGACAATCTATTGATTCCGATACGGCCAATGATCCTTGTTCACCCGCAAACACGGCTGTTCCAGCCGAGTTTGCCAGACGTTTGGCCGTGGAAAGGTTCATTTGCAATGTAGGACACAATAAAACTCAATAAACTACAAGTCAGATTTTAAACAATCCATCCAACGGTGAAAAGAGTGTTCAACATCAAGGGGGATATGCCTTTTACCGTTAAATATGATTTAGCCACAGTGAGTATGGTTTAAAAAAGCAGATTTGCGGTGAAAAGCAGCCTCGGGGTATTTTTTAAACCTTGATGACGATAAATTCGATATGCGAATATTGATAAGACGCGATTCGGCGGCAGGCCATTAAAGCTGGGGGGGTTGCTCTCTTAATACGCAGGGTTTGCAGTGGATGGGAAAAAAACATAGAATTCATTGTCAAAACATTTTCGTGAACAATTATGCATTACATGTAGTTGGGTGCGTATGTGCTGAAAAGTCGGCTTTTCATCATTGATTTGACTTACATGTATATTTTCGATGATTAGTTAAGACTATGTTCAGTTTGATCCGGTTGCCATATTCGTATAAGGTTCTGGAGCCATATATCGACGCGCGGACGATGGAGATCCATCACGGCAAACATCATCAATCGTACGTCGATAAGCTCAATGCGGCTTTAGTGAATTATCCGGCATTTCAGTCCTTAAATGTATTGGAACTGATCAGATCGCTGGACAAGATACCCGAAGAAATTCGCACGGCGGTGCGCAACAATGCCGGCGGCGACGCCTGCCATACATGGTATTTCACGGGCATTGGTCCGAACGAAGGCGGGGACCCGCGGGGCGCGCTGGGCGCGGCCATCGGCACCACGTTCGGCGGATACGAGCAATTTCGGCGGCAGTTTGCCCAAGCGGTGTCGGATGTTTTCGGCAGCGAATGGGTGTGGCTGAGCCGCGACGGGGCGGGAAAATTGCTCATCGAAACAACGCCCGGCAACGATAACCCCTGGATGTTCGGCCGCATCCCGATTTTGGCCTTCGACGTTTGGGAACACGCTTATTATTTTAAACACCAAAACCGCTGCGCAGAGGCCCTCGACGCCTGGTGGAACGTGGTCGATTGGGATCGGGCTGAAGAACGCTTCCAAACATAATCGGCACGCGGCGAAGTTGTTTTTTTCAGAATTTTATATTGCAAATTGCTAATTGCAAATTTCAAATTGCAAATTGAACATCGCTTCTTTCGCTTCGTTCAGTTCGTCTTTGCGGCGAAATACAAGGCCGTATAAACCTTGGGATCGACGAGCAATCCTTGCTTGCGCCGCTCTTCAAGCCATGTTTCAACCTGATCCAAGGGAACCAGGCGGACGTGAATGTCTTCGGACTCGTCGCCGCCACCGGGGCTTGACCTTTTTGCATCCAGGGCAAGATACATGGTATAGCGTTCGTTGGTCAGGCCGGGCGAGCTGGGGCCTTCGATAAGAAATTTCCAGCGCTTTGAGACGCAGCCGGCTTCTTCGAGGAGTTCGCGCTTGGCAGCCTCGATCAAATCTTCTTCGCCCGTGCCTGGCTTGTCGCCCACCAGGCCGGCGGGCAATTCGACCACGCGGGCGTCCAAAGGGCGGCGATATTCCTCGATCAACACCAACTGACGATCGGCGGTGACGGCCGCAATGACCACCGCCATGGCAGTGTTCGTGCGTTCGACCCATTCCCAGCGACCCCGGGCGACAAGGCGCACGTATTTGCCCTCGGCCAGAAGGCGGCGTTCGGTTTCATCATTCATGGTCATTTATTTTGATCTTGTTATTTGACCGACGGTCGCTTTCACCGCTTGAATATAATCCTTCGGCGCGAGGATTATCTGCAGGCCGCGCATACCCGCCGACACGGCAATCCTATCGAACTGTTCCATGCTTATATCCGCATATACAGGATAATCTTTTTTGCAGGCCAGGGCGGTCACTCCGCCGCGAATGTAACCCGTCAAGGGCTGAACTTCGCTTAGATGCACCATATCAACGCGCTTGTTTTCCGACAAGCGGGCAAGCGCCTTTAGGTCCACCTCGACGTCGCCGGGCACAACGGCCAAGAGTATTCCGTTTCGATCGCCCCGTGCGACCAGGGTTTTAAACACCATTTCAATGGGAAGCCCAACGCCTAGCGCAACCTTTTCCGCGCCAAGATCGTCGGGATCGACCGCGTAGGATCGCGTTTCATAGGCGATGCCCAGCTTATCCAAAATCCGCGTGGCGTTGGTTTTCATGGACTTTTTTTAACACGAAAACACGAAAGTACGAAAGATCGAAAAAAGCCAGAAACAAAGTTTAATTCCAGACAA